>NZ_JBFTNE010000158.1:0-14935 GCF_056397325.1 Cupriavidus sp. 05N39 | reverse complement strand
CCACCCCTTCCCATCCCGAACAGGACCGTGAAACGACTCCACGCCGATGATAGTGCGGATACCCGTGTGAAAGTAGGTAATCGCCAGGCTCTCCCTTGAAACCCCCCAGTACGAAAGTACTGGGGGGTTTTGCTTTTGCGGCGGCGATTCACGCTGCTCCTTCGGAGTTTTGCGCCGAAACAAGCACAGCGCTCTGATCCGCTCGTGGCGAAAAGGCCGATTAAAGCCTGCTTCAAGCAAACCTTCTTGTCCGCGATCGCCAGCACAAGGTACAGGTCCAGTCGCAAGTTAGCGCGATGACGGCAGAAGAACCCGCATTCCTCGCTTCACTGCCGTGAAGCCGATCGTAACCAACGCCCCGGCCAGCAGACCGATCATCGCATTGATCAGCATCGGTGCCGCTATTTCCAGTCCACTGCCGAGCAACGGTACTTCCCCAAGCATTTGCGTTGTTACCTCCGTCAGGCGATGCATGCCAGGAAATCCGTGTGCCAGTATCCCGCCGCCAACCAGGAACATTGCCACGGTACCCACAACGGAAAGTATACGCATTAGCCAAGGCGCCAGCCGAAGAACCCCGCGGCCCACGGCTCGCGCGAGGGTGGAGGCTTTCTGACTAAGATACAGGCCGGCATCGTCGAGCTTGACGATGCCGGCCACTAGCCCGTAGACACCCACTGTCATGACGAGGGCGATGGCGGACAGCACGGCCACCTGCGTACCAAACGGCGCGCCGGAGACGGTCCCCAGTGAGATCACGATGATCTCGGCGGACAGGATGAAATCCGTGCGCACGCGCCGCGGATCTTCGCCTTCTCGTCAATTGCTGAATCCGTCGGAGGATCTTGTGCCTGATGCTCGCCAGGAGGATCTACTTCGCTCCGTGACTCTCCGTGCATGAAGCGGTGCGCGATCTTTTCAAATCCTTCGTAGCAAAGGAACGCGCCGCCCACCATCAGCAGTGGCACGATCGCCCAAGGGGTCGCAGCACTGATTGCGAGCGCAGCCGGTACCAGAATCGCCTTGTTGCGCAAAGAACCCACCGCAACCGACCACACAACCGGCAACTCGCGATCGGCTTTCACGCCGCTGACCTGTTGCGCATTGAGGGCAAGATCGTCGCCCAGGACACCAGCGGTCTTCCTGGCAGCCACCTTGCTCATGGTTGCCACATCGTCAAGGATCGAGGTGATGTCGTCGATCAACAAAAGCAGGCTGGTGCCGGCCATATTTCAAGCTCCCATGTCGGTGCTGAGTAGGAGAGGCCCTTCAGGTGATCAAGGCCGCATGGCAAGATATTGCCATATGGAAAGACGGCGATTGATCCCATACCCACTCTATTTGGGGGCGATCCTGGCGGTTCGCCTTCAGTGGGCTGTTAGCTTGCAGGCTAAAATCGAGCGAGAACCGTTCGCTTCCTCGGCCGTAGGGGAAATATCTAAAATCAATGCTTGTCGCGTCATTCCTGTTGCGCGGCTTGGGCGTCGCGTCGTGGCAGTGGAGCCAACTCGCGAATTGCGTCAGGAGGGGCAGCGCATCCATTCGAGTTTGCCCATCGAATGGCTGGATGACGAACTGCCATACCTAGTGGGTATGCGATCCAGGCAAGAGCAGTTCGATCTGATTTGCTTTTGAGATGGCTGATTTTTACTGTGAACCTGTCGCACGATGCTTTGCCAGGCGCCTTACTGCGGTACTCAACGGACCTGCGGTGGCTGACGATCCCCCCGCTATCGGTCGGCCCAGGTGTAGCCGTGATAGTCAGGAGACGCGCCTGTTAAGCGTTGGCAATCGCCCGGCGATAATGTTCAGCGGAGTCCAAAATCGCTTGGTCAAGGTTCGCTTGTGCAATCGCCATCGTGTGAGATGCTCCTGGCGCTGAGCATCTAGGCACCTCGTAGAACTTTGATTCCGCACTCTCATTCGCTCGATGAGGCTCATGCCTGGCGCTTCTGGCTATGCGCGCTGGTTTGCCGTCATGCTAGGATTTTGCCAGGCTCTGGGAGATAGCCATGGTTCAAAAGCTGTTCCACGAATTGCCCGTGAATGAACGCGGCGACTTTGAATCCGCCTGCGCGCGGCATGGATTTGTTCGAGAAGACTTCGAGGTGAGCGAGGAAGAGGGCATTTCGCGAGGCAGCGGGGCGAGTCATATCCCCCGGAAAATCACTGTCGCCCGAGTGGGCGGAGACGTCCAAGTCTATCCCGCAGCTACCGGCATTTCGTGGACAGTCGCATTTGAACGAGATCTGGAGCGCGGCGAATTTGGATTCCCTCTTGCGGACTAGCTAAGGGATGGGAGAGGTCGCTGCGTGGAAGAAACGGGGGAGGGGTATGCTGAAGCAGGCTAGATCGAGCCGGTGGTGCTGACACCGGCGGTTGCAAGTATTCCCACCGTGGGAGGATGGCGGGAATGGAACCCGGCTTTGGGATGCACAAATGAAAACAGCGCCTTGGTTAAGGCGCTGTTTTGCAGGGCAAATTCTTGGGGTGGCTGATGGGACTCGAACCCACGACGACAGGAATCACAATCCTGGACTCTACCAACTGAGCTACAGCCACCGTAGAGGTTGCTCAGCTGGCTGCTGAGCAACGAAGAACAAGATCATACAATACCAAAAGGCGGATGGCTAGCACTCTGCACAAATTTTTTCTCTGCGCTGCCTTATGCGATTTCAGCCGGTTAGGTCGGTTACCGCGACGCGCGCAAGTGAGTGCTGCCGTAACCCACCTATGAAAGCTTGGCCGACTCCTCCAGCTCAAGCATGCGGCAGATGGCTGCCATGCTGCCCACCATGGTGCGTCGTTGCGCACCCTGGTAGATACGCACGCCTTTGGATTGGCGGAATGGTACGGGCTTGACGGGGCGGCGGGCGGAGAGGCGGTTGGCTGGCAGCATGGCTACACCTGGTGACTTGCAACAACAGTTAGCGGTGCCCGACTAGCGGGCGGCGTTGGCACAATCGGGCGTCGGCGTGATACGGGCTTGCCCGCCTCAGCCGCACTCGTCAGAAGCCGCTGGGTCGGATCAAGCCGACGGCGATACCTTCCAGAGAGAATTCTTCGCGGCCGGGGCGCACGATGATGCTGGGGAAATCGGGATTCTCGGCAATGAGTTCGATCGAGTCGCCGCGGCGGTTGAGGCGTTTGACGGTGACGTCGTCTCCCAGTCGCGCAACGACGATCTTGCCGTTCGGGGCCTCGCTGGCACGCTTGACCGCAAGCAGATCGCCATCGAGGATGCCGGCGTCCCGCATGCTCAGGCCACGTACCCGGAGCAGGTAGTCAGGTTGCACGTCGAACACCGAAGCGTCGACCTGGTATTGGCGATCGATGTGTTCTGCGGCAAGGATCGGGCTACCGGCCGCGACGCGCCCGACCAGGGGCAGCGTCAGTTGCATCACGCCGGCCATTGGCAGCGAGAATTGGTCTGGTAGTTCTGAGTCGCTGCGCGAAACCTTGAGCCGGATRCCGCGCGAGGCGCCGGGGGTGAGTTCGATTACGCCCTTGCGGGCCAGAGCCCTCAGGTGTTCCTCGGCAGCATTGGGCGATGAGAAGCCGAACTTGGCGGCGATCTCGGCGCGTGTGGGCGGAAAGCCCGTGTGCTGGAGGCTGCTGCGAATCAGATCGAAAATCTGCTGCTGTCGCGGTGTCAGGGTCGCCATGGTCGCCGTGTTGGAAAGCACTGTATGTTTAAACAGTATGCTGTGATTTTATACAGTATCGAGTGAAGTGCAAGCGGAATTTTGGGAGTTTGCGCATCGACAGGTGCGTCAGGCGAGGCTCACCGCGCCGTGCGGCGTGAGCCTGGGCGTTACAATTCGCGGCACTTGCAGCCTAATTTTTCGCTCGCTGCTTAACCTTTCTGGCTTTCGATCTCTATCTCGCCATGTCCCTCCTGCCTCGTGTCGTCGTGCTTGCTACCGGTGGCACCATTGCCGGTTCTTCATCCAGTGCTGCYAGCAGCGCGAAGTACCAGGCGGCCACGGTGCCTGTGACGGCGCTGCTTGATGCTGTGCCGGCGCTCGGTGCCGTGGCCCGCGTCGAGGCGGAGCAGGTGGCGCAGGTGGATAGCAAGGACATGTCGTTCGTCCTCTGGGCCCGGTTGGTTGAACGCGTTGCGTTCTGGTCTGCGCAGGCCGATGTGGCGGGCATTGTGATTACCCATGGCACCGATACGCTGGAGGAGACGGCAATGCTGCTGCATCTGGCATGGGTGGGCACGGTGCCGGTGGTGCTGACGGCGGCGATGCGGCCTTCGACCTCCCTGTCGGCCGATGGTCCCTTGAACCTGCTGGACGCGGTACGGGTGGCTGCCAGCGCCGGGGCGGCGGGCAAGGGCGTGCTACTGGTGATTAATCAGGAAATCCATGCCGGGCGGGATGTGGTGAAGGGACATACGTCAGCGGTCAACGCTTTTGTGTCGCCGCTGGCTGGCCCGATCGGGTTCGTGCAGGACGACCTCGTGCGATTTGTCCGTGCGCCCCGGCTGTTGCCGGACCGGGCCTGGGCCGTGCCGTGCAAGTGGCCGCAGGTGGAGATTATTGCTAGTTACGCGGAGCCCGGCCGGTTGGTGGTGGATGCTTTGGCGCAGGCAGGTGTGGCGGGGCTGGTCGTGGCGGCCGCAGGCAACGGGTCGGTTCACCAGTCGCTGGTCGATGCGCTGGTGGACGCGGCCGGGGCGGGAGTGGCCGTGGTGCGTAGCTCGCGCACCGGGGCAGGGCATGTGGCAATGCCGGCACCTCCACGACCGGCTTCAGGTGCCTTCGTTTCTGCAGGCGATCTCAATCCATATAAGGCGCGCGTGCTCCTGATGCTGGCCCTGGCGACAACGCCCGGACTGGCTGCGGATCCCGCTGCGTTGCAGGCGCTCTTCGCCGAAAACTAAGGCGGCTTGCTCCAAAAGGCAAAAGCACGCTATACTTTAAGGCTATCCAACCTTGCTGCACCGGACATGGCGCCCGGGCGGCTTATCCAAAAGGAGCGTCAATGCGTCATTACGAAATCGTATTTATCGTCCATCCGGACCAGAGCGAACAAGTTCCGGCCATGATCGAGCGTTACAAGACGCTGGTCACGTCGCAGGAAGGCCAGATCCACCGTGTGGAAGACTGGGGCCGCCGTCAGATGGCCTACATGATCCAGAAGCTGGCCAAGGCTCACTACGTTTGCCTGAACATCGAATGCGGCAAGGAAACCCTGGCTGAACTCGAACACGCGTTCAAGTTCAACGACGCGGTGCTGCGCCACCTCATCGTTCAGACCAAGAAGGCCGAAACCGCACCGTCCCCGATGATGAAGGAAGTGCAGCGCGAAGAAGCCCGCAAGGCCGCGCAACAGACCAGCGAAGTCCAGGCCGCCTAAGTGCGGACTGTTGTGGTTGCCGTGGGCGTTGAACGCCGCGGCGGCAAGTGCGGGCATCGGTGCGGGAGAGTGCGTTGAACCAGCTAAGGCTCTGCGCAACGCTCGCGGAACGCGATGCCTTGCGTTACACCCCGGCCGGGGTCCCCGTTGTCAACTGCATCTTGCAGTACGCGGGCGAGACGGTCGAGGCGCAAACGCCCAGGCAGGTGGAATTCGCCATCGCCGCCATGGGAATCGGTCAGATCGGCCAGCGGCTTGAGCGGACTCCGCTCGGCGCGATGCTCGACTGCGAAGGATTCCTGGCCCGCAAGCACCGCAACAGCAAGGCTCTCGTCTTTCACATCACTGGATGTAAAGCATTCGAAAAGGATTGAATCATGGCATTCGTCAAACGTGACAACAAGAACAAGAAGCGCTTCCAGCAGCAAAACCCGCTGTTCAAGCGCAAGCGCTTCTGCCGCTTCACCGTGGCTGGCGTGGAACAGATCGACTACAAGGATCTGGACACCCTGAAGGATTTCATCGGCGACAACGGCAAGATTACCCCCGCCCGCCTGACCGGCACCAAGGCGCACTATCAGCGTCAGCTCGATACGGCTATCAAGCGCGCGCGTTTCCTCGCGCTGATGCCTTACACCGACCTGCACAAGAACTGATCGGCCCTAGGTCCGTTAAGGAGAAAACACGATGCAAATTATTCTGCTTGAGAAAGTCATCAATCTGGGCAACCTGGGTGACATCGTTCGCGTGAAGGACGGCTATGCCCGTAACTTCCTGATCCCGAACAAGAAGGCCCGCCGTGCTACCCAGACCGCTATCAGCGAGTTTGAAGTCAAGCGCGCYGARCTGGAAAAGGCMGCTGCCGMKAAGCTGGCCGCSGCYCARGGCGAAGGCGARAAGCTGAACGGCCTGACCGTSCARATCACCCAGAAGTCGGGTGTGGACGGCCGMCTGTTCGGTTCSGTSACCAACGCCGACATCGCCGAAGCGCTGGCTGGTCAAGGCTTCAAGGTTGAGAAGGCGCAAGTGCGCCTGCCGAATGGCCCGCTGAAGATCGTCGGCGACCATCCGGTCAGCGTTTCGCTGCATACCGACGTGCTGGTCGACGTGACGGTTTCCGTCCTGGGCGAACACGTCTAAGCACTGATCTCGCTACCGGTCCCGCTTGTGCCTGTTGGGCTGGCAGGGCCGGTTGCCGGTATCGGGCTTGACCAAACAAAAAGGCAGGAGCGTTTTGCTCCTGCCTTTTTGTTTGGCCGCTACCCTCGTTTGCATCATTGCCACAGGGCTGGTTGTCCCGCCGTCACTTGGCCGGACGCGGTAACAACCGGCTGCGAATTCTCCCCCGGCTGTCTGGCGGCGACCGTTATAATCCCTTCCCATGAACGCGCCCGTCGCAGACCCCCAACTAGATAATCTCAAGGTTCCACCGCACTCCATCGAGGCCGAGCAATCGGTGCTGGGTGGCTTGCTGCTGGACAATGCCGCCTGGGACCGTATCGCCGATTTCCTGTCCGAAGCGGACTTCTACCGCTTCGATCACCGGATGATCTTCCAGAGCATCTCCCGGTTGATCGCCGCCACCAAGCCCGCCGACGTCATCACTGTCTACGAGACGCTTCAGGTCGCTGGCAAGGCGGAGGAGGTGGGCGGGCTGGCCTATCTGAATTCGCTGGCGCAGAACACACCTAGTGCTGCCAATATCCGCCGCTATGCGGAAATCGTGCGCGAGCGTTCGGTGCTGCGCAAGCTGGTCACCGCGGCCGACGATATCGCCAGTGCGGCCTTCGCCCCCAAGGGGCGCGAAGTGCGGGAACTGCTCGACGAAGCCGAATCAAAGGTGTTCGCCATTGCCGAGGAGGGCTCGCGCGGGCAGAAGGGCTTCCAGGAGATCCAGCCGCTGCTGACGCAGGTGGTGGAGCGCATCGACGAGTTGTACCACCGTGACTCGAGTACCGACGTGACGGGCGTGCCGACGGGATTCATCGATCTGGACCGCATGACCAGCGGCATGCAGGCGGGCGACCTGATCATCGTTGCCGGGCGCCCCTCGATGGGTAAGACCGCCTTCTCGCTGAATATCGGCGAGCACGTGGCGGTGGAGCAGGGCCTGCCCGTGGCGGTGTTCTCGATGGAAATGGCCGGCACACAGCTGGCCATGCGTATGCTTGGCTCGGTCGGCCGCCTGGACCAGCACCGCCTGCGTACTGGCCGCCTGCTCGACGAGGACTGGCCACGGCTTACACATGCCATCCAGCGCATGAACGATGCCCAGTTGTTCATCGACGAAACCCCGGCGCTGAGCTCGATGGAACTGCGGGCCCGCTCGCGGCGGCTGGCGCGCCAGTGCGGCCAGCTTGGCCTGATCATCATCGACTATTTGCAGTTGATGTCGGGTTCGGGCGGCGGTGAAAACCGCGCGACCGAAATCTCGGAAATCTCGCGTTCGCTCAAGGGGCTGGCCAAGGAACTCAACTGTCCGGTGATCGCGCTCTCGCAGCTGAACCGAAGCCTTGAGCAGCGGCCCAACAAGCGCCCGGTGATGTCCGACTTGCGTGAATCCGGCGCTATCGAACAGGATGCCGACGTGATCCTGTTTATTTACCGTGATGAGGTCTACAACCCGGATTCGCAGGACAAGGGCACGGCCGAAATTATTATCGGTAAACAGCGTAACGGCCCCATCGGGACCGTGCGCCTGACTTTCTTGGGTCAATTCACGAAGTTTGACAACTTCAGCGGCGGCCCCGCTTTCTTCGATAACGATACCTGAAGCCTGTCCTGGCGCGGCTTGCCGGGCATCGTGGCTCGGCTGCGATGGTGGATTGTCCATGCCGCTTGTCAAAGTCCTCCGGCTTCGCTCCACAACCCTGTAAAATATTGCGTTTTGATGACAGCCGCCCCAGGGCGGCTGTCATGCAATGCGTACCTGCCTCATTCAGCAATAACCCGCGGCGCCCCCGCGCTTCGACAAGGAACATTCCATGTTCGGCCGATTCATGCCCACCGAGGGCAAGTTCTTCGAATACTTCAACCAGCATGCCGATTGCGCGGTGACCGCCGCCCGCGAGCTGGAGGTGCTGGTCAACGATCTGCCCAATGCCGAGGCGCATGCGCGCCGCGTGCAGGCCACTGAAAAGAAGGCTGATCGCATTACGCACGACACGATCGACCTGCTGCACAAGACCTTCATCACGCCGCTGGACCGCGACGAGATTCACAAGCTCATCACCACCATGGACGATATCCTCGACCTGATGGAAGACGTGGCGGAAACCATCTCGCTGTACGACGTGACCAGCCTGACGGACGAGGCGCGCAAGCTCGCCGCCATCTGCGTGCAGTGCTGCGACCAGGTCAAGATCGCGGTCGGCCTGCTTGAAGACATGAGCAATGCCAGCGCGATCCTGAAGACGGCACAGCAGATCGACCAGCTCGAGTCCGAGGCCGATCGCGTAATGCGCGCGGCGATGTCCAAGCTGTTCCGCGACGAGACGGACGTCAAGCGCCTGATCAAGCTGAAGGCCATCTACGAGCAACTGGAAACCATCACCGACAAGTGCGAGGACGTTGCCAACATCATCGAAGGCATCGTCCTGGAAAACGCCTGAGGCACACATCGGAATGCAGACCATACAAATGAGCTTGTGGGTGATCGCCCTGCTGGTGGCGCTCGCCTTGCTGTTCGATTTCATGAACGGCTTCCACGATGCCGCCAACTCGATTGCCACGGTGGTGTCGACGGGCGTGCTCAAGCCGCACCATGCGGTGGCGATGGCCGCCATGTGCAACGTGGTGGCTATCTTTATCTTCCACCTCAAGGTGGCGGCCACGGTGGGAACCGGCACGATCGACGTCAATATTGTCGATCACTATGTCATCTTCGGCGCCCTGATGGGTGCCATTGCCTGGAACCTGATCACCTGGTACTACGGCATTCCCTCGTCGTCCTCGCACGCGCTGATCGGCGGCCTGGTTGGCGCCGCGGTGGCCAAGAGCGGCACCGGTGCGCTGGTTGGTGGTGGCTTGCTCAAGACCGTGGCCTTTATCGTGATCTCACCGCTGCTGGGTTTCCTGCTCGGTTCGCTGATGATGGTGATCGTGGCCTGGACGTTCTTTCGCACGCCGCCGTCGCGGGTGGACCGCTGGTTCCGCAGGCTGCAGCTGATCTCGGCCTCGCTCTACAGCCTGGGCCACGGAGGCAATGACGCGCAAAAGACCATCGGCATCATCTGGATGTTGCTGATCGCCAGCGGTCACGTGGCGCAGGGCGGCGCGGAGCCGCCGGTCTGGGTCATCGTTTCCTGCTACGTGGCGATCGGCATGGGTACCATGTTCGGTGGCTGGCGCATCGTGCGTACCATGGGCCAGAAGATTACCAAGCTCAAGCCGGTAGGCGGCTTTTGCGCGGAGACCGGTGGCGCGATCACGCTGTTCATCGCTTCGGCGCTGGGCGTGCCGGTGTCGACCACGCACACCATCACGGGCGCCATCGTCGGCGTGGGTTCGGTGCAGAAGATGTCGGCGGTGCGCTGGGGCGTGGCGGGCAACATCGTCTGGGCCTGGGTGCTGACCATTCCGGCTTCTGCCTTCATGGCAGCCATCGCGTGGTGGATCGGCCGGCACGTGCTCTGAGCGATCGGACACCTCTTCGACAAGAATGCAAAAAGCCAGGCGCAATGCCTGGCTTTTTGTTTGTTGCGGTGCGGGAGAGCGTATGCCGTCAGCGATTGGCGAATGCGGCGATGGGGTCGTCGTCCACCGGCACCGGCGGCACAACCGATGGCTGCGGCGCCGGTGAGGCAGCCGGCGGCGGCGTAAACCCTGTCGCGACCCGTCGGGCACCGTTGTAGCGGGAGGCCCAATAGGATTTGCTCATGTCCTCAAGGCGCACCGTGCCGCCGGTGGAGGGTGCATGGACAAAGCGGTTCTGCCCGACATAGATGCCGACATGCGAATTGGCGCGGCCCGTGGTATTGAAGAAAACCAGGTCGCCCGATGCCACCTGGCTGCGCTCCAGCGCGACTCCGCGATCGCCCATGGCTTCGGTGGTGCGCGGCAAGTTGACGTTGGCGGCGCGCAGCACGACATAGCGCACCAGGCCGCTGCAGTCGAAGCCGGAGTCAGGCGTATTGCCGCCGTAGCGATAGGGCGTGCCAACCAGGGACATGGCCTGGATGGACACTTCTTCGAGCCCGGCGCTGGGATCGACCATGGGCGGGGCCGATGCCCGGGACTGGGCGCCGGGCCGCGTCGGCGGAGCAGAGGCGCAGGCGGCAAGCAGCAGCGCAGCGGTGCAAAGCGCGGGCAGGCGGGCGCTGTCGAAGACGCCGGCCAGCAAAGGCGCGGGTCTTCCGGTATGGGCTATCTGGCGCGGTGGCATCCTTCTCGGTCCGGTCCCGGGTCAGGTGCCGCGCCAGTGGCGGGCAGGCAGCGAAGCTGCCGCCCGTGGGCCTACCAGCGCAACTGTGCGTTGTATGTGCCAGTACTGACGGTTATCGACTTGGCCTGACCCTTATAAGTCGCTTCGATATTGTAGCTGCCTTGCGGGGCCTTTATCAGGCACTTCGGGCCCGATGCCGTGAAGCTGGCCACTTCGTGGCCTTCTCGCGTCATGCGTACGGCCACATCGGCGACATATTCGCCGCGCTCGCCCTGGGTGAACAGGACGCCCATATTGAAGTTCTTTTGTTGCGCGGCCAGTTGTTGCTGTTCGTCCGCGGCGATACCGCCGCAAACATAGCTGACCGGGCCCATGGTGCGGATCACCATTTCGTCGGCAGCCAGCGCGGGAGCCGATAGCCATGAAAATGCGGCAATCACGATGCTGCCGGCGAGTGCCAGGCGCAATGGCCGCAATGGCCGCAATGGTCGTGGCTTCCGGTCGGTGGCCTTTACAGGACGTCCGCGGCATGATCGGCCAGGCGCGAGCGTTCGCCGCGCGCCAGCGTGACATGGCCACTGTGGCTCCACCCCTTGAACCGGTCTACCACGTAAGTGAGACCGGACGAGCCTTCGGTCAGGTAAGGCGTGTCGATCTGCGCGATATTGCCCAGGCAGATGATCTTGGTGCCGGGGCCGGCACGCGTTACCAGCGTCTTCATCTGCTTTGGCGTCAGGTTCTGCGCCTCATCGATGATGACGAACTTGTTGACGAAGGTGCGTCCGCGCATGAAGTTCATGCTCTTGACCTTGATGCGCGAGCGGATCAGTTCCTGGGTGGCGGCGCGGCCCCACTCGCCGGCACTGTCGTCGCTCTTTTGCAGCACTTCCAGGTTGTCGTCGAAGGCGCCCATCCAGGGCTGCATCTTTTCTTCCTCGGTGCCCGGCAGGAAGCCGATGTCCTCGCCGACCGGCACGGTGGCGCGGGTGACGATGATCTCGTTGTACAGCTTCTGGTCGAGCACCTGCTCCAGGCCCGCGGCCAGCGCCAGCAAGGTCTTGCCGGTACCGGCCTGGCCCAGCAGCGTGACGAAGTCGATCTCCGGATGCATCAGCAGGTTGAGTGCGAAGTTCTGCTCGCGGTTGCGCGCGGTCACGCTCCACACATTGTTCTTGTGGTGCGTGTAATCCTTGAGCGTCTGCAGCAGCGCTGTCTTGCCGTTGATTTCCTTGACCTGGGCGTACAGCGGCAGGCTGCCGTCGCTGGGCTCCATGTAGACGAACTGGTTGACCAGGAAGGAGGGCACCAGCGGGCCCGTCAGGCGATAGAACATCGCGCCGGACTTCGGGTCCTGCCAGCTTTCCACGCCCTTGCCATGCTTGGCCCAGAAGTCGTTGGGCAGCAGCATCACGCCCGAGTAGAGCAGGTCCTTGTCCTCGAGGACCTGGTCGTTGAAGTAATCCTCGGCGGGCAGGCCCAGGGCGCGCGCCTTGATGCGCATGTTGATGTCTTTCGACACCAGCACGACCTGGCGCTCCGGGAATTGCTGCTGCAACGCGCTGACCACGCCCAGGATCTGGTTGTCGGCCTTGCCCTGCGGCAGGCCGTCGGGCAGCTTGATCTCGTTGAGCTTGGTCTGCAGGAACAGCTTGCCTTGCGCGTCGCGGTTGCCCAGCTTGGCCAGCGGCAAGCCCTCGTCGAGCACGCCGTCGGTGCCGCCCACCAGCGCGTCCAGCGTGCGGCTGACGGTGCGCGCGTTACGGGCAACTTCGCTCATGCCCTTCTTGTGGTTGTCCAGCTCCTCGAGCGTCATCATCGGCAGATAGACGTCGTGCTCTTCGAAGCGGAACAGCGAGGACGGGTCGTGCATTAGCACATTGGTGTCCAGCACGAACAGCTTGCTGGGACCAACGTGTTTTTGTGCGCGGCGATTGGTGGTGCTCGGTACTGGCTTGGCGGGCGCCGAGGGTACGGCGGCCAGCGGCGGTACGGACTTCAGCGAGGACGGAGGCGCTTCCTTGGTGCGCGCTCGCGTCGAACCGCTGGCGCGGGCCACCACGGCCGGCGCGCCTTCCGCTTGGCTATTTCCGGTTTCCAGCAAGGCCACACGCTCCAGCGCCGGCACAGGTTTCTTACCCTGCGACGCTGATTTGGCCTTGGTCAGCTTGGTCACCGGGGCGAATTCGCTCGGGTCAAGCAATTGGGCAGGCTTGGCGGGCATGGTCGGCAGCGGCATGCTTGGCTTTCCTTTCAGGGGGAGAAGACGGCTGGAAAACGGCGCAGGACACTGGCGCGGCCGCTTGGCGCCGCGGACTTGCCGATCGTGTCCTGTGCGTGGGGGCAGTACAAACAAAAAAGCCGCCAGACCTGGGGGGCAGGTTTGGCGGCTTTTTTTCGGACCGGAGACACGGYAGGTCCGCTACCGGCCTGTGGCAGGAAGCGCCTGGGCCGGGACGATGAAGCAGCGTGGCATCCGGAATCTGAACTCATTAAAGGTCAATGTATCCGAACGTTTTCTGTTTTGCAATCGCTGGCCGAGACGACTTGCGAGGGTGTTGCTGCGGCGCATTAAACATGCCGTCCGCCAGGGCCAGGGAATGGCCCGGCAACCGCCCGAATCAGAGCGCGCGGACGATCTGCAGGACTTCGTCGACGTGGTTGGGGACCTTGATGCCGCGCATGGCGTGCCGCAGGATGCCCTTGCCGTCGATGATAAAGGTGCTGCGCTCGATGCCGCGCACTTCCTTGCCATACATTTTCTTCATCTTGATGACATCGAACAGATGGCAGACGGCTTCATCGCCATCGGAGATCAGCTCAAACGGCAGTTCCAGCTTGGCCTTGAAGTTCTCGTGCGACTTCAGGCTGTCGCGCGAGATGCCGAAGACCACGGTGCCGGCCTTGACGAAATCGTCATGCTGGTCGCGGAAGTTCATGGCTTCGGTGGTGCAACCCGGCGTGTTGTCCTTGGGATAGAAATACAGGACGACGGTTTTGCCGCGCTGGTCGGCAAGGCTGAACGTGCCGCCGGTGGCGGGCGCGCTGAAATCGGGTACGGGCTTGCTGAGACTGACTGTCATTCTTATGGCTCCTGGGAGGGRCAGGAAGGGGGCGGCTGCATGAGTGCTGCCACCATGGTGGCGGCAGATGGGGGCGGGCCCGGAAACTTCAAGCGTGGCGCGGACTTAACTTGCGGCACCGCCCGGCAGGCGGCGCGGCGGACTCAGGCCGGGTCTTCCAGCAGCAGGATGGCCGCCACCTTGCGGCCTTCAGCCATCAGGATATTGTAGGTGCGGCAGGCGGCCTGGAGATCCATCGCGTCTACGCCCACATGCAGGCGCGCCAGGGACGCGGTCAGGCGGGGGTGGGGGAAGCGCAGGCGGTTGCCGGTGCCAAGCAGCACCACCTCGGGCGAGTGCGCCAGCAGGCCTTCGAAATGCGCCGGCTCCAGGTCTTCGAAGCGCTGCACCGGCCAGGGCCGGATCTCGCCCTCGGGCATGACCAGCACGGATTCCGTGTAGCGCACCATATTGATGTCGATATAGCCCGGTCCGTAGGACGTCACCGTATTGAGAGCATTGGGCTGGTCAGCGTGGAGTTTCAAGGGCAAACCTTATCGGGCGCTGCCTTGGGCGGCCGTCCGGCACCCGGCCGGGCCGCGCAAGGCGGGTTGAGAGCATTTTGGGGCAGGTCGGGAGGGGGTTGCCGTCGCGGGGGCCGGGTGACGGCGCCGTACGCTGCAATGCAAGAATCCCTGCCGAAGTCTGTCATAATCCGATAAATTATAGCTTTTGCCTTCCTGCCTGCCACGTTTTGCGTTGCATCGCAGCGGATGCGCACAACGGGCCGCTCCTTTCCCACCCAGATTCCCTAGATTGCCGCCGCCAGCCGGCGGCGCTTGCCTCCTGCCGACATCGCCGTGAAACCGATCCAGAAATCCAATAAGCTCAACAATGTTTGCTATGACATCCGCGGCCCGGTGCTGGAGAAGGCCAAGCAGATGGAAGAGGAAGGCCACAAGATCATCAAGCTGAACATCGGCAACCTGGCCGTGTTCGGCTTCGACGCGCCGGAAGAGATCCAGCAGGACATGATGCGCAACCTGCCCAACTCGGCAGCCTACTCGGATTCCAAGGGCATCTTCGCCGCGCGCAAGGCGATCATGCACTACACGCAGCAGAAGAACAT
>NZ_JBFTNE010000157.1:0-11450 GCF_056397325.1 Cupriavidus sp. 05N39 | reverse complement strand
CCGAACTGTGGATCGCCGATCGCAACTTCAGCACCCGGGCGATTCTTGCCGGGTGGCAGCGTCGCGGCAGCGCCTTCATCGTGCGGGAGCACGGCCGCAATCCGAGCCCCAGCGAGCTGGAGCCGTTACGCGAAATGGGCCGGGTCGAAACCGGCATCGTGTACGAGCAAGCGGTCAGCATCCCAGATGAATCGAACGCGCCGCTGGTGCTGCGGCGCATCGAGCTGCATCTGGATGGCGCCACCAAGGATGGTGACACCGTCATCCGCCTGCTGACCAATGTCCCGGCCGCCCATCTGACGGCCGAGGCCGTCGCCCGGCTATACCGGCGACGCTGGAGCATAGAGAATATGTTTCAGCGGCTGGAATCGGTGCTCAACAGTGAGATTCGTTCGTTGAGCCAACCGCGCGCGGCGCTGCTGGCCTTCGGCGTGGCGGCGCTCGCGTATAACGTACTGAGCGTGATTGCGACTGCGACTGCGGTGAGAATCCGGCATGAGCTGGATACCAGCGACATCGATCTCTCACCGTATTACCTCGCCAGCGAAATCCGGGCAACTTATGCCGGCATGATGATCGCGGTGCCGCCCGAGGTGTGGCAGGCCTATGACCTCCTCACCCCAGCTCAGCTCGGTCGCGAGTTGATCAAGATGGCGACGCACGTTGATCCCCGCGCGATGCGCAAACATACGCGGGGACCGAAAGCGCCGAAGAAGAAAGGCTATGTGGCCGGATGCGTAGCACGGCGGCACGTTTCTACCGCCCGTGTCATCAAGGCTGGACGTGTCGTCTAATCACCTTGAAAGGGGTGGGTCTTATGCCCCAGACGTGCCTCATCCTGACGCACAAAGGCGGCCGCTACGAGCTGAGCGTCAAACGCCGGACGAACGAAGCCGGCGAGCAAGTCAATTACCTGGCTGCCGACAGCTTGCAAAGCTATGTGACGGGCCTCTATCGAGCGGCTGGACTCAGGAGCGGATATAGCAGCCACTCTGGGAGGAGAACGTTTGCCAGCCGGCTTCTCGCGCAGGGGCACTCGCTCGATACCGTCCAACTGCTGCTCGGCCACTCCCACTTTTATCATATCTCCCCCTATCTGGAAGTCACCAAACGCGACTTCCGGGAGGCGTGCGCCGCTCTCGATCCCCTCTTTTATGGGGGTTGACGATAATCCCCGTTGGGGATATACGTGACCAGGGAAATTGGACCTTATACATTGGGATAAATGGGATCAAAGCAGAAGCTCTATCCGGCCACCCAGCAGGACTTACTTCGTGGGGCAATGAACCAGCTCGGGATGACGCGCGAAGAGTTCGCGGCACGCCTCAGCGTGTCCAAGCGAACGCTCGACAAGTGGCTCTTACCGAGTGAGTCCTCTGATTTCCGAGGCTTGCCAGAGATGGGCCGCGCATACATCCAGGAAATTCTGGCGTGGCACCACAATTCAAACTCAGTTTCAGGCTTGGTTCGATAGGACGTAAAAGACAACAACAAGAAGGTGAGCGCATATGGTTTGGAATAGGAACCAAAACAGTGGCCCCGGAGAGGGTCTCACGCCGCCGCCGGCACCGACGTAGATAGAGAAGCCGGTAGCTAGACTGGACCCGCGTGCAGAATGTGATCGCTTCCGCGCCACACTGCTGGCCCAGTCGGGCGCAAGCCCGACTTGGGGGACAACGCAGTATGCGATAGCCGAAGCGTGGCAGGGGGGCCGTGCGGGCTGCATCGCAACGTGAACACCGAGAAAAAACCATGAAAAAGAAGATTTTGATCTGTGTTTTGTTAGCGTTGGCAGGGTGCGATAGACAATCAGCTCACTTTCCAGATGGTGTCGTTGGCATTCTTCATGTTGATAGCGGCACTGATTACGTATTCCGGAGCACGCCTACCGAGATCGGCGGCGCATGTGTTGGATGGAACACCGTATCGATTCAGCGCCCAGGTCAGGATTCGACTGGCAAAACCAATTTGATGTGCTGGAAAGACGAGAGCGGCACTTTGCACACAGCAACAGAGCGCGGGGAAAGCCCCACCGTTGGCCCCATGTCTTCTGTTACCACGCCTTACTAGACGATATCGCTAAGGGTTTCGGGTATCAGGCTATGGCGTTTTACCAAGGAAAAACCGAGGCAGGAGAGCCAACATGCAACCGGGTTTCATGAGAACTGTTTTGGCAACGTTCGTTGTTTCGACTGCCCTCCTATCTTCTGGCTGCGCGATCGAGCGAGCGCAGACTGCCACAGCGGCACGATCGGCAATGATCGGCATGTCAAAGGGCGAGGTACTGGCCTGCATGGGAGTGCCGCAGACGAAAGCCGCCGAAAGCAATGTCGAAGTGTGGAGCTACGCATCTGGAAACGGACGAAGCGACACTTACTCGAATGGGTATTCGACAACCAACGCGGCGGCTGCGGGAGTCTCCCAAAGCACGCGCGTAGGGAACACCACGTATGGCGCGGCTGCCGTAGCAGGCAATAGTGACACGAGCAGCTTTGGATTTGCAACGCGCCGGAGCAGATCATGCACCGTCAACGTAGTGATGACGGACGGCAAGGTGTCACGGATGAATTACTCGGGGCCGACGGGCGGTGTGCTAACCCGAGGCGAACAGTGTGCATACGCCGTCGAGAACTGCCTGAAGTAATCGAAAAAGGAAAAAAAATGCTCGAACGCCTCTACGAATTTTTCCTCACCAAGCCTGTTCGTATCTTAGTTTTCGGAAAGGCAGTTCTGTCGTGTGGCTTCGCCTTGCTAATCGCTGGGATGTTCGGTGGCATCGCCACCACCTCAGTAAATTCCATCAAGAGCGTAGGTGGGCGTCAGGTAGCGAACGCAACTCTGGCGGAAGCCTACCCGGCATTTCCAACGTGGTGGATTCCAGAAACCGCTCTCGGCTACATCATTGCTGTGCTGTTGATATGCTCTGGCGTTGCAATTTGTGTCAGCGGYAAAAGATTGATTCGCGTGTTGGGTGACTGATCGCGTTGAAGTAGAAAAATAGGAAAAACTCATGAACGCATCAAGACAGGTTCCGGTACGCTCGGCCCCTGGGAGCAACGTGAGCTTGACTATGCCCGCACGACACAGCGCGCCGGATGGTTGCGACTCGCTCTCACGGCCGCCGAAAAGGCGCTCCTGGTCAGCCAACTGCCACCGGCCGAGTACGCGGCCGGCGCGAACTACGGCCAGCCTGTCGCTTAACGGAAAAGATCACCCTTCAAGACGAACCAGACTCATGCAAATCAAAGCCAGCCTCGTGGTCACCATTGCCTGCCTTGTCCTCGCCGCCTGTCATGAACGTTCTGTGCAGCCTGCCAAGGTCAACTCGGCGTCGTCTGCCGAGGTTAGCCCCGCCGCCACACCGACGCAACCGCAGGAGCCGGCGTATCGCCCCGTCGATCTCAAAGCTAGCGATCTCGATCTACAGCGAGTCAGTCTGCCGCCCGATGAGGTAAGGGATGCCCTGATGCGGTTCAATCCTTGGAAAGGCAAATTTGAAAGCGACGCCGCCTTTGCCAAACGCATGAGGGAGGTTGGTGGCGAACGACTGCTCGATGGGATCAAGATTGGCGACATAGTGGCTTTTCGTATTTCCAAGGCGTCGTTTCAGTATGATGCCAACAAGCAAGAGTGGCGTTACATTGTCAACCCGGCAAGTGTGGGGAGCCGCTTCAGCTACGTAGCTGTCTACGACGACATCCGGCCGTCAAGCGAGTTCTCCAGCTACCGCGACTACTTCGCCAAAAGGGGGATGGACATCACGTTCCGAAAGCAAATTCTCGTAGAAGTGCCGGCCCTCAAAGGCTACAGCGAGATGCAAGGCTTTCTGAAAGCGGGGCAAAGCCAGGCTCGTGATCTGGAAGACTCCATGACGGTGCTTCTGATCGGGAGGATTGAGCCCGCTCGAATTACCCTAAATAGTTACGAGTTCCCTTCGCGCCCGGACGACCACGACATGGTCTTCAAAGATGCACTTGGCTTCAAGCTTGAAGGTGTTTGGCTGGTGGACACACGCAATGGCCACGTTCTCTCCAAGTCATGGAAGGCTCGCAGGGTAGCTTAGCGGTCCGGCCACACCTAGGAAAAGCCGGCATTGCCGGCACATGGTAATACTCAACGTTTGAATGGAGACAATCTATGGCGACAACCATGTACTTTGAAGAAACGATATGCGACCAGGGTAACAAACAGTCGCTGGAAGTTGAACTGGGTCGTTCATCATATTACCCAGAGGACAGTATTTATCTTATCGTGGATGGCAAAACCGTAATAATGGATCGCGCCACTGCCAAACGCTTCGTGGACGCTGTCGTCGCGGTCGGTCATTACCACGGCTTGATTGATTAGCGGCGGGCACGACGCGCGGTCATTCTCTGGCGGTGCTCGAAGCAGGCGAAGGGCTAGGAAATGAATAAAGCGTTCTTGACGAGTCACGACAACGCAGAGAAACCATGGACAAGGACCAGCTTGACGCGGTAGCGGAACCGATCAACGAGCATTGGGCGGAGCAAATGGGCGAGGACGCTCGACCGTTTGTCGAGCCCATTTGGCACGGTTCGATTCTTCCATCTTTGAAGGTGAACGCGCTTGCCGAAAAATGGACCGCCGAGCAGTTCCGCGAGCGATGCATACGCGCCTTGAGGGCAACGGTTGACTTGTTTTACGCCCTGCACATCAATGCAGGTTCCAACTACACGCAGGCGAACGAGAAGCCACGGTATTATTGGGCGCACCAGAACTTCAACATCCTTCGCGCTAATGATGCGACGCGCGGGATGAGCATCCAGAAAGACGAGATGCTGCGTGTCGCGGCTGAATACCTGAGCCATGCCGAAATTCGAACCAATAAATTCGATTGGCTGCTGCTCGATGCAATCGTGTTCGCGGAGCTCGACGCATTTTCCTACCATGTCTCCGGCTTTGCGGTAACGTTCGCTAACGGCAACCCGGCCAAATACTTTGTGCTAGTGATCCTGTTCAAGGTGATCGGCCTTGCCCTGGGATACTTGTTGTTGCCCGCGATCGCATACTTCGCATTTAGCAGGGGGCACGAGACGACAGGTTGGTCCATTGCTGGATTGTGGGTGGTATCGGTCGTGTGGTCGCTCATCGGACTGTCATTTCGATGGAGGACGCGTCGCAAGAACAAGGCTCTCCTGAACCGAATGCTCGACGTGTATCGACTCCTCGGTGACAGCACGATTTCGCCCCGACTCCTGAAGGATAGTCTGGACGGGGCAGCGACGGAGGGTGTGGTGCTTGACGGCGCCGTTTTCAGCATTGTGGACAGGATCATCGCCAGCGACGCGACGGCATTTGTTCCCAGCCAGATCGGATAAACAAAAATGAATCGCGAATCCCTGTACGGCATGAACCCATAGGAAAAGGACATCGGCGTGAGCGAAGATTTGACATTCTCATTGAGCCAGATCGAGGCGATCGCAGACTCTCTTGGCGATACCGCTGACGGTCTGACGGGGACCGAGATTGGGCTGCTGCTCGACAATGCCAGGATCGCTGACGTCGCCCCCGGCATCACGAAACGCAAGCGTCTGCTTAATGCGTTCGTCAACTCGCAGAATCAACTTGGGCATCGCAAGCACATTCTGGCTTTCATCCGGTTCGCCATGAAGCCCGAGCGATATGCACGCAGCCCAGAGCGATTCGAGCCCATGCGGGCGAACCTCAACCGTGGTCTCGTGTTCGCCGGGCTTCAGGTCGAGGAAAGCGGCGAGCTCGTGTCGAGCGAACGAGCGTCGACACTCCCCGATGCGATCCGCAGGGCGAACGACCTGAGGGCGGATCTTACGGGCCGAGGCGTGCATCCGGACATACTGGCGTTTTGCCGCGCAGAGCTGGTCGGGGATAACTATTTCCACGCGGTGCTGGAGGCGACGAAAAGCGTCGCCGCGAAGCCTCGCGACAGGACGGGCCCAACGGACGACGGCGCGGCGCTGGTCGACCGTGCGCTTGGCGGAAATCCTCCCATGCTGGCGATCAACGCGCTGGCCGACGAAAGCCAGTTGAGCGAGCAGCGAGGCTTTGCCAATTTGGTAAAGGGCGTGTTTGGGATGTTCCGGAACACCACTGCACACGCGCCTAGGGTGCTCTGGAGCATGACTAGGAGCGATGCCGAGGATCTGCTAAGCGTGGCTTCGCTGATTCATCGCCGACTGGACGCGGCCGTGATGCCCGCGCGAGTATAGGAAAAGAAGTGGATCAGCATCCCGATGAAGTTGGTCGGCGGTCAGGTTCGCGTCATGTGAATAGGAAATAACTTTTGACAGGAGCGCTTCATGGCATTTGTGCCGCTCGTACTTTTTTTGGTTCTCATGGCGTGGTTTATCAGAAGGGCGTCTTCAGGCAGTACCAGCAAAAAATTTAGACGCCTAGGCGACTTGACAGGCAAGACGCGAACCGAAATTGTGAAAGCTGTRGGGCGCCCGACGTCTGTGTCGAGTGTGCCGAAGGGTACGTTACTCCAATGGCAGGCACGCGGCTACCACATCGCGATTCGTTTCGATGAGGACGGTGTTTTTGACGGCATAGCACATGAGTTTGGACGATAGAAAAAGCTCGGGCCAGGGGCCAACCGGTCGCTGRCATCAGTGGAGAGAGAATCTATGTCGAAGCAACGAAAGTTTACGGCCACGGTCAAGGAGCCTGCCAATCACGCCACGGCCACCGGGTATGGTTTTGCTATCCATCTCGAAGATTTGGATAGCAACCCGAGCTTTTCCGGCCATCGCTTGGCAATCGAATTGCAACCAGAAACGACCGCCGAGCAAGCTGACGAACTCGCGCGGCAATTGAACCGGCTCGGCGTGTCCGTCACGCTGAAGTAGGAGAGGCCGGTTCTGCCGGCGCACATTGAACGGAGTCAATCGCGGCTGAAGCGTCGGCGTAGAATGCATCAAATACAAGGGAGAAGAGAAATGAGCTTCGAAAGCTTGATGAGGGACCGCGTCTCAGTCCTGAAGGCTGATGGCAGCCGCACCGACGACTTGCCCGCAAATGTGACTAGCACGAAGATCTCCATCCATCGTAGCCAACCGCTAATCGAGCCGGGTGATTTGGTCCTGCGCAAGTCATCAAACGGTGCTGAGGAGACATATCGGGTCATCGACCCGAACTTTCGCGAAGCCTTCCACGGCATCCCCGCGCGATACGAGTTGAAAGTTCAAAAGCTCGGCCTTCCAGAAGCTCGGAGCGCTGTGCAGTCGATCACCTATAACGTAACGGGAAGCAATGCTCGTATCAACCATCATTCGATCGACAACTCGACAAACACGGTAGTTGGAAATTCTAGCGTCGGCGAGCAACTGGCAGCGCTTCGCGAAGCTGTGTGCTCCTTGCGCCTACCACCAGGAAAGCAACAGGAAGCCATCGAGATCGCGGACGCCGTCGGTGCGCAGTTCGCCGGGGGGGCTCCAAAGCGCTCGATCATATCTGCACTGCTGGTAGCGCTCCCCCAGGCCGCAAACGTTGCGACGATTGCAAGTRCAATCCTCGCATTTGCGCAGTAGGGCATCGACATCGTTTTGCTAGGTAAAGACGGTGCCCCGCGTGGAAGCTGATCGAACGCAGGTACTCACGCGAATAGAGGCGTTTCTGTCTGAATTACGTGACGTAAAGGAATAGAACAGTCATGGCAAAGGTCTTGTACGGTCTCGCAGCGTTTTGCTTAATCATTGGGGTGATTGACGTGTCAGGTGGCTCACCAGGCTCTCAAAGAGCATTGGAGGCCGGGATCTTGCTTTTGCTGACGCCAGYGCTTGGTATCGCCGGTTTTGCAGTATCTCGAGCATCGACCAAGAGTTGCGCGCATTGCGCGGAGCGCATACGAAAGCACGCCATCAAGTGCAAACACTGTGGCAGCAGGATCGCCTAACACCATGGAAAAGCAAGATGGATCCATCCGATGTTATTGAAGTATTGAAGGCTGCTGAGGCAGCAGGGTGTAGCTTCTACGTGAGTGTGCCAGCCTTGGGAGGCACGAGGACAGCCGCACTGACACCGGAGCAGGTGACTCGGTTCGGGTCGGACAAGCAAACAGTATTTGCGCAGGTCATGGGCCTCACCGTTCCTGAATACGTCGAGTGGTATGAATCGCAAGGTTCGGTGTATTGCTCAGCTCGGACACGGCAAGGGCGCCAATGTCGAAACTTCATTGCCGGCGGGACGGGCCTTGACCCGGAGCAATGGAAGTCCCTCCGAGGGGTGGGCGGCTATTGTTCGACTCACGGCGAATAGGAAAAGTACCTGGCGCGCGAGCGTCCCGCACCGGCCGGTAGCCGGCTCTTGAAACGGAAAACGCGTATGGACCTCGAACAATACACCCGAATGATTGCTGCGATTAATGCTCAGCTTGAGGCGATCGCAGATATTACCCATAGCCAGGCGTGGGCAGGTTGCGCAGATGAATCGAACCCTCATTTCGAAGCCCTCATGCTTCAGCACAAGCGCTTGACTGACTTGTCCGCCAAGCTGACCAATCAGGCTGCGCAAGCACTGGGCATCCGTTGATTGGGCAGTCRCTCCGTCACCTCGCGTACTACGGTAAGAAGGTCGGGAAAGTATATGTCGAACGTCCGAGAGGTTCCGGAGTCCGGTGACCAAATAGAAGCGCTTTGCACGGGAGCGCCCCGCGATCGGCACGTAAGCGATCGGATAGCCATAAGGGTGAAATTGTGATGTCTGTTAGTAGGTCCTCTGTATTCGTTGGTTTGCTGATCGGGCTGTTCATGTCCGCAGAAGCAGCCGAGGGACTTAGCGCGGGGGAGCTTTCCATCCGATGCACCAACGGCCAGGCCATTAAAGACGGGAAGGTGGCCAATCCGCTGGACTCGGCGCTCTGCACTATTACCCTTGCCGCTTACAGGGATGGCTACGTCAACGGTACGTTCAAGGGCGCAATGGCGCCATACCTGCACGATCCTGACGTGTCAGTTGGAGTCAACGGCGTAGCAGACCTTCGGCGCCGCATTGGTCCGGTCTTGGCCACGTCGCGCTGCGGGCTAGACGGAAAAGGCGATTCCCCGGTCAACCGGTTGCGCACCGCCTTCCAGGCTTATGTTTCTGAGCATCCCGATGTCAGCGGTCAGCACTACGGAACTGTCCTGCAGAATGTCATCGATGAGAAGCTGTGCAACAAGTAGGAAAAGAACATGAGACGCACTTTGGTCCATGGTGTGCCCACGGAGGCCACTCCGAAGGCAAAAGGTATATGCGTCAACCCCCTGTGTGCGAGCGAGATGATCGCTCGATGCGGCAGGGTGAAGGGTATGGCACTGGGCTCATAAGGGCCGCCCACCGTGTGATCCATGGTACGAATCCGAGACGCAGTGGCATCGCGATTGGAAGGACAAATTTCCCTCGGAGTGGCAGGAGGTTGTGCATCAGGACTCTGTCACGAGCGAGACGCATGTTGCAGACGTTAAGAACCCGTTCGGCTTGGTCATCGAGTTTCAACATTCCCCGATAGCACCAGAGGAGATGCGATCGCGTGAAGCGTTCTATAAAGAGGTGATTTGGGTCGTGGATGGCCTACGTGGAGACTTGGATCTTTCTTTTTTCCGTATGGGGCTGAGCGGGCCGATCCAGCAGTCTCCCTTGGCATACCAAGTCCAGTGGCTAGGACGCGGCCAGTTGTTAAGAAATTGGGCGGAAGCAAAAGCAAAGGTTTACCTTGATTTCGGTGAGAACGTACTGTGGAGATTGGTCCTATACGACGCGGAGCGAAAGATAGGCGTTGTAGGACCTGTACTGCGTGACGCCTTTATTCGCGATTGCCTAACGGGAAAAGCCATTCATGTAACGGAGAACGGTCCGCAGTTGCCGGCACCACTGATTCAAGTCAAGGGATAGGAAAAGCAGGCCGACGCCCGCGCACAGGTAAACAATTACCGCCACGAACGATAGGGGACTCGAAATGGCACATTCGGAACCGGCAACGCTGGAGGAAGCTCGCAATATCGCTGCTAGGTTGAAAGCAGCGCTTCCTGAGGCCGTGGATGCTGTCAGTCAGGGCATTGATCACAAGACCGTGTTCTACATGCTTGTTGCGCGGGAGTCTTTGCTGCATCGCGTATCCGGGCTTGCGGACGACGCACTATCTTTGATCGATGCCGGCCGACACCTCAGTGCTGCAATTCTCACGAGATCAATGCTCGAGTCGGCCGCGGTACTGGGGTTCTTGTTGCGTAGTTTGGAAGCGTTCGAACGATCGGGCGACGTGCCAGCCTTGTATAAACGGGTTGCGATGGTCGTGGTTGGGGCAGGCACCGGGACCGAAGGAAGCCCCGCTTCCGTCCACGTCTTGGACGCAATTAGAGAGGCAGATAAGCGGTTACCCGTTCCCGGTTTGTACCGCTTATACGAAAACTTGAGCGAATTCGCGCACCCGAACTGGAGCGGCTTGCTCGGCACCTTCGGTACCCATGAAGGCCCTTTGCATGCAATTTCAAGCACGGTCACGGTCGAGGAGGACGGCGTTTCGTATGAGGCGACGTACACCGTTAGTTCCAAAGTCGTTACGGTCAATTCATTCTATGGCTCCAGTTCGACTCAAGTCGGGGGATCTCCGGCCCACTCGGTCGCCCGCATGCTGTTCCGCGAAATCTTGAGGGGCGCAAAAGCACGAGGCGAGCTGTAAGGGAACGGAAAAGGCAATGTCGGACTCCCGCGCGTGCGCCGGCTGGCTGGCCACGGTTGGCCACCGTCATCCTGGCGTGCGCCGGGCTACCTGCCTGGCAGATGAGTGACTTTGAGAACGGGAAAGTGGGTGATGGAGCGGAATACATCCAGACATAAGCGAGCCGATTTCACGCCCGGAGTAAAGGACTCGCTCGCGAGCGCGGCTAATCACCACTGTGTACGGCCAGGCTGCAATCGGCTCACACACGTGTTCGACATCACCACGAGAAAATACGTTCATTTTGGCGCCGCAGCGCATGATGCGGCAGCTTCGGAGGGTGGTCCGCGCCCAGACCATACGATGACCCGGGCGCAACTTCGGGCCTACGATAATGGTGCGTGGCTTTGCATGGGCTGCGCAACGCTCGTGGACGTGCTGTCGGCGCGGTTCCCACCCGGCACGCTGAAGAAGTGGCAGTACGACGCCCATCAGCACTTGGTGAACGTGGCACTCCATCCGATGCCCGCTGCCAATATTCCGTGGCCCACGTCCGTGTCCAACACAAGAAGCTTCTGTGCGCGCCTCCGCAAGGTCGCGCCACAGATGGACTATAGGCGCGTAGTCGCCTTCCCGGACAGTGTGATGTCACTGCTCGAACAACTGGTGCGCGACTGTAACGGGCTGCAAGCGGGCGATCACCCGCTGAGCTCACTGTATGCGCATACAGTGAATGTTCAATTGCGGGTGACGGATGCGCTGCGAGAGATCGTAAAGTACATCCGGGCGGGCGGCGATGGCTGGCACCGTGCATGGC
>NZ_JBFTNE010000156.1:0-11598 GCF_056397325.1 Cupriavidus sp. 05N39 | reverse complement strand
GGCTGGCACCGTGCATGGCCGGATGGGTGGAATGCAGCCCCTGCGCCTTCGGTGACCTCCGGCGACGACCAAGTGTCGGCGTGGTGGAGCGACGTGCTGGAGGCGCGCTACGACCTGACCGAGTTCTACATGGGGCGGTATGATCACCGCCGACTGGACCTCTGGTAATACGCACGCGCACGACACGCGCGGCCTTGAAAGCCCATCAGCCAACAAGGGCGTGCCTCACGGCACTTGTGACCACGTGAGCAGAGACGGCGCGCATGAATGATTGGCTATAGGAAAAGCCATGAAGCCGACGGATGCGCGGCCCAGTGAGCGACGGCTAGCGGACAACAGCAGATGCATACTGGAAACGCCTCTCCGTGTCGGGCACTATCACAATGGTCGCATCGGCGACGGTCTCGTTTGCTAGTGCAACGAGCACACTAAACAGTCGGCGCACCGTGGTGATAATGTGGATCGGTTCAGTAGTTGACCGAGATGGGGTCGCGAACAGTCATCGGATCGAACGGCGGCAACCGGCCATGAAGGGACCTTCGGCTGATTCGTCAATGAGACATTCAGATGGCAGCTCCACCCAACAAGCGGTCAATCGATCGCTGGGAGTCGGTGTCGCCTCATCGCCTTAGCGGACGCGCTGAATTATCCTGGCGCTATCAGCGTAAGAGCGGATGACGCATGCGCAAGGTTACGCAAGCAGTTCTGGTATATTCTCGCGCAACCTAGGCTAATCAATAGCCTATGCAGGGTTCGGAGCCCCCTCTCTCCGCCAGAGAGCTTTATCTGACGGGCCTTTTGAGGTCCTTTTGCATTTGTTCCCAACTCCGAGCCATCAATAAAAAGTGCTGAGGGCGACCTTGGCCGTTGATTGGAGAAGCCTACATGTTGAGTCCGGCCACCAGGATTGCTCTCTCGACACTTCGACTGCTCTGCGGCGACCAAGGTGCATATTCAAGTGTTGGAACCGGATCGCTATTTGTGTTCCGTCAGGCACCCGACGCACCGGTGATCCCTGTCATTTTGACCAACAAGCATGTGGTTGGTGACTTCACTCGTCTTCAGACTACGATCTCGACGACGTCCAACCGAGAGACTTTGAGAGAGGATTGTTCGGGAGAGGACATCCAGCACCACGTCTACGAAATCATCGATCTACAACAACGAGTAATCCGCCATCCCGATCCGGCGATCGATCTTTGCGCGATATTGTGTGCGCCATTGATTGAACATGCCATTCAGCGTGGACACTTGCGCCACATGTTTCTCGACGAATCATGGCTGCCCGACGCCGAGACGCGAGAGATCATGCGGCCGGTTGAGAGGGTATTGATGGCAGGCTACCCACTCGGCTTATGGAACGAACGGCACAACTTGCCTATCGTCCGGGACGGACTTTCAGCGTCACATCCACTGGTGGATTGGAATGGGCTTCGGCAGTTTGTGATCGACGTTGCGTGCTTTCCGGGTTCAAGCGGATCGCCGGTATTCTTGTACGAAGATGGATGGTACCGGACAAAGCAAGGTAACGCTCCGGGTACGCGTGCAGAGCTGATCGGCTTCCTCTGGGGCGGCCCAACCGCTCCGGCAGAGGGACGTCTGGAGCCGCGTCCGATACCGACCTCAATGCAGGTCCCAGTGATCAATACGATGATGAACTTGGGATATGTTGTGCAAGCTGATGCGGTGCTCGACCTAAAAGCGTTGATGCCTTTTCCGTCAGCCTGAATTAACGGTTATCGCCAGATAGAGTGGCCACAACACGGCGCGCCCTCTGCAAGCAAAGCTATGGCGTCGGCCGGATTTCCCGTATAGATTCGAGCGCGACCTGAGCAGAAAAGATGGCCCGTGCACGGTGCATTTCGTTGTTGTACCAAAGTAGGCTGTCCATTTGCCGCTAAGCCCTTGTTTCTAAAGCACTGCTCAAAAGTGAGCAGAGCACCTTGCACGCAGTCCTCCCGTGCTTCAGACGCCCTACGCGCGCTCCAGAGCGTCCGCAAACTCGCCCCAGAACTCAATCGTCGCGCGGCCGTACGCCTGAATGTCCGCCATCGTTAGATATAGGTCTTCGCCCGACATAGGCCGATAGACGCTTGGGGTATAACGAAACGGCATCGCGGTGAGCTTCCCATTCGCATGATGCGGTTCGAAGAACTCAGGGCGTTGTGCCTTCAGGTTATCGGCGGAGTCGCCATCGGCATGCTTCACGGTGTTCGCTACTAACCGCAATTGGTCGATGCGCGACCACGTTGGCAATTGGGTAATGTCGAAGCCGTTGGCCGCGAGCCGCTTGCGCAGCACTGACAGCTTCAGGAAGTCATTGTTGTGCTCTTCCTTGGGGTGCAAAACTTCCTTGCGGTGGAACGCCAGCAGCTGCTGCTCCCACGTGTGATAGATCATTGGCGCAAACGAATTGACTAGCGACTGCCGGACGGCTTCCATCCCGGAATAATGCGCGTAGCCAGCTTCAAACGCAGATTCGGCCAGCATGGACTCGTCGACTACGTCAGGATCAAGCGGCATCGATACCAGCTCGTTGTACGTCTTCTCCTGAAGCGCGGTTGCTTCAGCTTCGATCCCATCAAACGTCGGAAGCAGACGTTGCTCGAGCACCTGCAGCGTGCGCTCGAGGTGCGACTTGAACATGCTCTGAAAATAGCGGCGCCAGAATGATGCGTTATGCATATTGACCAACTCCCTTTGTGCCTGCGCGTTTCGGATTTCGTATACGTACGTTGTGGTCCGCTCGCCGGGTTATGTCAACTCGCTACGTCGTCATGTTCCCGGGGGGAGTCATTGGAATTCGGCAGATCCAGGAGGGTCGGCTTGCTGAGCACCTGATTCGGGAAGCGTGAAGCGGCTGGCGTCGATGACCCGCGTGTACGAGATTGGGCACAGCGGGTCTGGCTTCTCGTTGAGTTGCAGAACCATCGGCGGGAAGGTCGGCAGGTTGGCATTGACGCACGCGACGAACATCGTCTCCGCGAAGTGCAAAAGGTGATTGACCATGCGCGGCATTTCGTCAGTGATCGAGCTTGGTCGTTCGCCTTCGAGATACCACACCGGAACATGGACTTCGTTCGTCGGTAGCATCTCGAAATTCTTGGTCACCAACGGCAGCCCTTTCGTCGTGCCGATGTGTTCCTGCCCGTTACGGAAATTCACGATGCGCGTGATGGCCGGAACCATTTTCCGGAACCATTGCACCATGTGATGCTCTTCGCCGAGCAGTGGTGCGATCTCTTTGTCGAGCAGGTAGTCCAAGTTGCTATGTATGCTGCCGAGCTTCCAGAAGTGCTGGGGGATCTGACAGATATCCGTGATGACGCGACGTGCGGGAATCAAGAACGCAGTGACCTTCGCGTCGAGATCTGCGACGATCGGGAAGTTCGCATACGTTCGGGCGTTTGCTGCCTGTTCCGTCTGGCCGAAACTCTCACACTGAGCGTGCACCGATTTGATAAGTTCGTCGGCCGCCTGTTCGCAGTGCAGGAGTGAAGTCTTGATCCGGTGCATGAGCTTGAGCGCCGCTTCTCTGCGTTCATCGTCCCGCAGTATCGTCCGGTGATGAAGCATGTCATGCGCCATGAGGACCGTGCGGGCAACGATGGGCGACGAGGATCCGACGTCCGCTATCTTCACGTTGACGAACATAGCGTTCGGGTTCGTCCGACTGGGGTCGATGGATTCAGGTGTCTGCATCCTGAATGTTTCCTCGGGCGAATAGATCTCCATATGGTCCCCAAGCGGCACGAGGCGTTGAATCGCGCCGTCTTTCGTCGCAGGTACGTTGAAGCTGCCCCCGCCGTCCCGTGGGTACATCGGCACTTTATTTTTCGTCATCGTGATCCCCATTTGTTCGCGCACCCGTCAGTGTACAAGGACCACGCCCCGCCCCCTTTCGGTCTCGCGCCGGGGGTGACCCCGCGCGCGTGAGGGTGTGTGCATCAGCGCGAAAACGTAGACGACACGCTGCCCCGCCCGTATCTCGCGAAAATGATTGATAACGAAACCGCTTTCGAGCGCATGTTGTCGTGTGGTTGCCGCCGTAAACCGAAACGGAATCAAAAAACGCCGAAAATCTCCGGCTTTCGCTGCTATACGCCACCAGCGTAAACGGCCGCTTGCACCGAATAGACGTCGGGCTGCATGCGAGTGACCGTTTTACCTTCGGAAACGGCCTTTTAAACACAACGTCTTAAATAATGCAGCATAGTCGTCGTAGTACCTCGTTTGGTCTCTTCCATTGCTGGAAGCAGGCGTCGACTGCCGAGAGAACTTCTACGAGGGTGGCGAAGTACCGGTTATGTAACCCCAGGCGCCGTGTCAGTTTCCATACGCGTTCGATAGGCGCCAGTTGCGGGCTGTATGGTGGCAGGAACAACAACGTCATGTGCCGCCTGTATTTGTGCAGTAACGGTTTGAGCAGAACGGCATGGTGGTACTTGGCGTTGTCCAGGACCACGACGATGCGCTTGCCGCGACGTCGATGGCGGAGTAGTTGGCGAAGAAAGGATGCAAACGTTTCTGCGTTGAAGACAGGGCATACCTGCCAGACGAAGCGACCCGTGCTCAGACTGACGGCGCCAAAACATGCCACCGACTTTCGCGTCGGCGCATGCATCAACACCGGATCGCGGATTTCCGGGGCCACCCACATGCGACAGCGCGATCCGTGTTGCTGGAAATGGCATTCGTCCAGGCTCCATAACTCAATGTCGTCGCGCTTTGCCAGTCGCCGCAGTTTTTTTTACCGCCGCAACGCGAATAGGATCAGACTGGGCGACCTGCGGGCGCGGCTTGCGCAGCCGGAAACCCATCTGGCGAAACAGCCTCTGGCACTGCCGCACGCCCAGCTTGATGCCATAGCGCTGACGCAAGTGCTCCGATAGAACGGGCCCATCCCACAGGCCCGCTTCAAATCCGAAGTCGCGTGGTGTCTTGCGCAGATCCGCCTCGATGCGACGCCATTGCGAGTCATTCAACGCACGCGGGCGACCGGGCCGTTCACCTTCCCGCAATCCGTCGAAACCGCCCCGCTAGAAACGTCGGACCCATCGCTGAACTGTCGTGGCCGCTTGACCGAACATCTGGCCCACTTCAGTGCACGAGTAACCGCTGCTGACCAGCAGCACTCCGTGCAGGCGGTGGTCATACCGCGACTCCTCGCTTCGCTCGATCTCCTGTCGAATCGCCAACTGCATGATATGTGCGTCTGCAATCTCGAGTCTGCGCATGACTGCCTCTCCATTAGAGTAACCACGCAATCATACATGCTGCAATACTTATGTCGTCATGTTTAGAAGGAGGCATGTTCAGCGGCCGAGTTGGGTCGGGAAGATCCGTCCGAGGTGCATACGGCGGAGGTCCGACGGAGGTCCGTTCCCGGCCAGAAGCGGTCCATCGGTCGTGGGCGTAGGACAGCGGACGTTAGGTGCTGCTCTCGTCTTGCAGTTGACTACCCGGTAATCTATAAATTGATGTTGATGCGTGGCGCAGCACAACGTGGCGGTCATGCATCAGACTTGGGACCTGTGCGGAGACAAGACCCCGATTGGTCACCGTGCGAGCTGCGTCGGGAGATTGTGATGAGCCGTCGAGAAATTTTCGGGCGCGCCCTGGCGATTCTGGCCTTGGGCGTCGCCAGTCACCTATCCCTGGCGCAGGTGCCGCCCGATCTTGACGAAAAGCTCAAGGCGCTGGAACGAGTCGTTGACCCGTCGAGCACCGCCGCCCTATATGTGCCGCTGTTGAAGGCACAGTCTTATTCGGGAGTGCGTGTCTCGCGGGATCTGAACTACGGGCCGGCAGACAGCCAGAGGCTGGACCTGTTCGTACCCGCGACTGCGCTCCAGTCGCCRCGTGCCGTGCTGATCTTCGTGCATGGCGGCGGCTTCGTGCGCGGTGACAAACATGCGTCCGACAGCCCCTTCTACGACAACGTGATGCTATGGGCCGCGAGCCGCGGACTGATCGGCGTCAATCTCAATCACCGGATGGCACCGCAGAACTCTTGGCCAGCGGGCACCGAAGATCTGGGTCTGGCAGTGCGCTGGGTTCAGGAGAACATCGCCGCGCAGGGCGGCGACCCGAAGCGGGTCTTTCTCGTGGGTCACTCGTCCGGCGCGGTGCTCGTGGCCTCCTATGTCGCCCACCCACAGTTCTATGGACCGGTTGGCGTAGGACTGGCTGGCGCGGCGTTTCTCTCGGCGACCATCTTCGACCCCGCTACCGCCGAGATTAGCCCGGCGCTCAAGGCATATTTCGGCGACGACGTCAGCCGGTACGCGGAACGCTCGTCAGTGCCCGGACTTCAGCAGACACCGTTGCCACTCATGGTGGCAACCGCGGAACTCGATCCCGTCGCCGTGGAGCTCCAGGCGCTGCAGCTCCAGGACGCGCTCTGCAAAGCCAACCGCTGTCCAGCATTCACACGCTTCCCGGGACAGAACCACTTCTCTGAGGTTTTTTCGATCAACAGCCCCGACGATACAGTGGGCACGGGAATACTTGCGTTCATTCGCGGCGTTCGATAGCGCATGCCCCGGATGGCGATGCAGCCCACTCAGTTGGCGAAGGAAGACCCTGATTGAATCCTGTCACGATTGGCTATTCGTGACCGGTGCGCAACGGGCAATGTCCAGGATGCGTTTGCCACGCCGCGTCGAACGTCAGCTTTCCGAGAGTCCATATGACCGCAATGGGTCGGGAGCGGCCCCCCGACATTGGCGCGACCTAGCTGTTAGGCGACATGTAAAACTGGTCCGGAGGCTGCTGAACAGACGTGTCTAGGCAAGTATGGGCACTCGATCTCTGCCGTCGCAGCGCTACATGCCCAACAGGTTGTGTCAAACTCTTTTGTCGCACGATTTCTGCCTGAACTCTTTTTCGCTAGAGTGCGATCACGTGCGTCGCTAAGTGTCTGATTTTATTGGGCGCATTGTGTCAAACTCTATTGATCCCGCATACCGGCTTACTTGGTTCGCCAGATCACGCAGTTCACTGCTCGCCACAGGTACTGCAGATAAAGGCCTGGCGCTGTTGGTCAAAGAGATGCCCGACAGATCCGCGCGCCGAAGCTCGGTCTCGCCGCAATGCGAGCAGCACTTCGGACCAGGATCCAGCGTTGCCTCGTTGCATTCCGGGTTGGCTGTGAACGAACAACAAGCTCGGCATCCTCTTCCAAGATGGAAGGGTCGTGACTTCCAGGCAATATGGGGTGATGGCCCTGATGCGATTCAGCCAACCCATTCTGTAATCCCTCGCATTTGAAACTTCTTGTGACGCTAATGCCACGCAGAAATCATATTAAGATGGCCGATCAGAATATCGAATCTTGTATCCAGAGCATCCTGAAGCTTCCGCGTGAAAGCGAGGCAAGTTTCATTGGCCTTATCGAGGCCGATCCCAGACCAGCCTTTGTTTCGCTGCGCTTGTTTTATGTCGCCTCGTATCTGACATGTATGAGTGCTGTATTCCGGGCTCCTCAGCATGAGTTTGCCGAAGCCGTCGCTGGCCTTCTAGACGGATTTCAAGAATCAGCTCGCCAACACGGCGAACTGGACAACGACGGCTATGCGCATGGTTTGCACCGTTGGGTGTGTGAGATCGCCCGAGACATCCACGAGGATCTGGTCAATCTACCCAACCCAGGCGTTGTCGATGTATCTGGAGGAACGGCACTAGCTGCAATCATGAGAGAGCTTCGAAATGCCTATCTTGCTGATGCAGGAGAAGGAGCACAAATTCCGCCACTCGAATCAATGATGATGATTGCGCGTCTCAAGCCGATTCCCTCGACCGTCCACGCTAGCATTAGCAGCCAGGCTACGGCATGATGGTCTGCCTAATGAGAATAGGGATTCTTCCAGAGGGGGAGGTGGGGACAAAATTCCTGCATCGCCACGTCAGGGGATCGTCCAGTCTCACTCATCGCCACTAACCGGCGCTGGCGCACAACGCTGATTAATCGGAAAAGCATTGGAGCCTGCTCAGAGAATCGGTGAACCTCTCGGCCGCCGTTGCGCGATCTGTGGACGGCCGCTGGACAACGCCGACGATCCACTAAGCGTTGACTGTGGTGGAGATTGCCTGGGGTGCATGGCCGATTGCGGGCCTGCATTCCGATGCAGCCGATACGCTGGAAGCATCGCTGGCCGACCTGAAGAACCACGAATAGGAAAAAGGAATGAGCACCTATGTTGAACGCGCACTCTTCATCGTTGCGCCCAGAAACTTCGGCAAGAGCACGACTTTGCGATCGATGTTTCGCGACCATCGGCTTGGCACCGCAGGCAAGATTCCAAAGGCTCCGAAGTTGCCGGACGAGTACAGATTGGGCAACGAGCGTCGGCTATACCTTCGACTGACTTCGCCTCACGAGGCGAACGAAAGCCTTAAGGAGTTCCTGACCAAGACTAAGGGAAAAATGGCTGGCGGACGCTGGTGTTTCGCCGGACCATTGCACCCTGACGCGTTCAGGAGGATGCCGGACACTGTGACCACCATCAAGGGATTCATTCGGGAGTTCGAACCTGAACGCGTTCGCGTGGCCGTTCTGCATCCGAATCACCAACAGGGCGACCTGAGCGACTTCCTACCGGGCCAGTCTCGCGAACTCCTGAGCGAGTTGCACTCAATTGACGAACGAGTCGAAGTCATGAGCATTGATGTTCGAGTGCTCGATAGGAATGGGCTCCTTCTGGCCGATTTTTTTGACTTCACATGATGTCCTGCCGCTGTCTCGGTCTGAAGATCGACCAGGCCGCGCCCTAACGGATCGGAAAAGGACCTCGACGCGGTCGCCAGCCCCGCTTGTTAGCGGCGGTGTAAATCCGCGCATAAATGGCGGCACAAGGTTGAGCGTAAAGCGCAACAATAAAGGGGCCACAAGGGCCCCTTCCGTTGTCTGATGCGAGACGAATGTCAGAACGAGGTATCGCTCGGGTCGTAATCCGGGTCGCGGGTCTGGCGATCCCGCTGCATTTGTTCCTGGATCTGATGCAGATAGTGCTGGCCAATGACGTTGCGCAGATCGTCGAGTAACTCGAACACCGCGAGCGCCTGCTCGGGCGTCCAGTCGTCGGCGAGGGGGAACGGCACGCCGAACTGGCGGCCCGACGGTAGCAAAGGAATATGACTCATTGGGTGGCTCCTTTATCCTTGTTGATCTTCTTCGCACCGCGCTGCCGGGCGCGGTCTTCGGCGCGCTCGCGCGCCTCCTTTAGACGATAGGACTCGCCCTCGATCGAGATGACCTCAGCGCGATGCACCAGCCGGTCAACCAGCGAGACGACGCAGGCGGCGTTCGGGAACACCTCCGACCATGCCGAGAACGGTTTGTTGGTCGTGACGATGGTGGAACGGGTCTCATACCTGCGGCTGATCAACTCGAACAACAGGTCCGCATGACGATTCGAGTACGAGAGGTAGCCGACTTCGTCGATTAGTAGTACGTCGGGCGCTGCATAGTGATGCAGACGCCGGCGCAACGCGGAATCGCTGTCGAGCGCGGCCAGCTCGCCGAGCATTTCCCCGGCGGCCTTGAACAACACCGTATAGCCCTGGATGAGCGCCTGGTGCGCAACGTTTTGCGCAAGCGTGGACTTGCCCACGCCGTTCGGGCCGATGAACACAACGTTGCTCGCCTCCTTGACGAACGCGAGCGACATCAATTCCTCGACAGCCAGGCGATCAATGCGTTTGGGCCATTTCCAGTCGAAGTCGCCCATCGACTTGAACTTGCCCAGCCGCGCACCGCGGATGCGCCGCTGCAAGGATCGGTCTGTGCGCGCCTCTTCTTCCCACTGGAGCAGCGGCGCGACCCATTCGGCATCGCTTACCTCCGGCCAGTGTTCGACGAGCCCGTTCAGGCGCAGCGCCTGCGCCCGGGAGCGAAGGATTTCAGTGGGGTTCGGATTCGTTGTCATCGTCGGCAGTCGTCAGTTGATCGTAGGTGTCGAGCCGGTGCGGCTGCACCGGCGTGTCCTTGCGCCGCACATGCTCGGGTAGTGTCATTGCGACCGGCGGCGGTGTGCCGCTCGCGGTGCGCCGCCTCTCAAGTGCCAGGCGCACGGTATTCGCGTGCGGCACGCCCGCCGCGAGCGCGTCCTCGACCGCGGCTTGCAACTCGGCCGCGCCGTACCGATCGAGCAGACTCAGCAATGCGTTCGTGAGTGCGCCGAGGTTCGCGCCGCGCTCGGCCGCGCGCGTGAGCAGCAACTGGCTGGCCGGCACGGCCTTCGTCAGGCTGTTGACGCCACGATGCTGACGGGCCTGGCGCTTGCGTTCTTCGAGCTCGCGCAGGTGCTCAGACTGCTCGATCTGCGCGTCGCGATCATAGCTGCGAGGGTGACTGGCGATCACCTGGGCGCCGTCCAACACACGCACGCACAGCGGATCGGCGCGCACCGTCAGCGTGCGGCGCACATGCGTGTGCGGGATCGAGTTACGCGCAAGAGAGAAAAAATGGACATCAGCCAGAGCCTTGAAAATACTGGAATCAGCAGGCTGCCTGGTGTCCATAAAGTCAGCAGAAAAAATGGACACAACGACCGTCGGAATGTCCATCTTCAGTCGCAAGTTTCGCAGCTGATTTCGAGCGAAGATGCCCGCCGCAATCTAGCGCGGCTGCAAGGGCAGGACGCTACCGCCACGCAGCGCGGCCAGTTCCTTGCGCAGGCGGAACACCTGATGCAGCAGAGCAAGTTCACGAGCCAGCGATTCGTCAAGCTGTGCCTGCAGATCCTTCGCGTCGCCCTTTGCGCGGTTCAGACGCTCGGTGAGCTCGAGCTTCGGGCGCCCGGCCACTGCGTTGGCCGCGTCGATCGCTGCGATCAGTTCGGTGAACTGTGGGCGCGACTTCTTGATGCTGCCCTTCTTGCGGCCCGCCTCGATCGCCACGGTGTCGTTGTTGATACGCGCACCCTTGCGGTTCTTCAGCCGCTCAAGGGCGGCATAGTAGTCGGTCATGGCGCCGCTCATGCTGCCTCCGGTTTGATCAGTTTCTCCTGCGCGTCAAGCAGTCGTTGAAGCACCTGCGCCTCGATCCGGTATTCGACGCTCGTCTCATCGACCGCGCGCAGCTTCGCGACCGTAACCTGCTGCGCGTTGATCACGCGCCGAAGCTTCGATGGCACGACCACGAGGTTACGGCAGTCCGATTCAAGGCAATCCAGACGCATCCAGTCGAGCGGCGTCGACTTGCACTGCTCGACACTGGCGCAGCCGCCCAGCACCGTCTCGCGGTACGCCAGCTCGCCCTTCACGAACATCCTCACCGTCTGCTCGCGTGAGTAGACCGACACAGGCGAGGCCTGCACGGCACGGCTCTGCGTCCACGCTGCGTGGCCGCCGAACAGCCGCTCGTCAGAGAACAGCACCTGCTCGGCGTATGCAAGGTACTCGGACAGGCCCTGTGCCCCGGCCCATTCCTTCGCGAAGTGGGTCTTGTCGGCGTCGATGAAGCCCTTAGCGAATGCCGAGCCACGAGCGTAGTACATGCTCATCTCCTGCGTGACGTGCTGCAACTGACGTTTGAGTGTCGGCAGCGTCACGAGTCCGCTCCGATGGGCGTAGAGGGCCAGGGTACGGCGAAGC
>NZ_JBFTNE010000155.1:0-11650 GCF_056397325.1 Cupriavidus sp. 05N39 | reverse complement strand
GAACACGCCGACACGCCCGAGCTGCAGCAGCGCTGCCTGAAAATCTGCGAGATCGGCGCACAGATGCGCCTGCTCTACACCACCGCGCTCTATCACGACTACGTCGCCCAGGAGATCTCCCTGCCTGAACTGGGCATGGCCGCCTGAGCCCGCAATAAAACGAGGCCGGGCGCATTGCCCCGGCCGCTCCCCCCCTCACAGACCGCTTGCGGAAACGTTGTATGCCGAAAGTCGTATTTCACAAGAACGGCCAGACCTTCGAGGACGAGGTCAAGCCCAGCACCAACCTGGTGGTGCGCGCGGGGATCAAGCAGTTTCCCTATCCGAACCTGCGCTACGAGTGCGGCATGGGCAAATGCTCCAAGTGCGCCTGCCGCGTGATCGCCGGCGGCGAGCACCTGCCGCCTCCGAACTGGAAGGAAAAGAAGCAACTGGGCGAGCGGCTGGAACAGGGCTATCGCCTGACCTGCCAGATCTGGCTGGAGCACGACATCGAGCTCAGCCAGGACGAGTTGCCGGTGGAGAACGCCACGGCGAGCAGTGTGGCCAACGTTGCGCAAGCTTGCATCCCGGCCAGCCCGCAGTAACACCAGCAACCACCAGGCAGCGCAGTCATGTACGTGATACTCAGCAGCAAACCGGGGCAATTCAGGACCGAACTGGTCGAGGGRCTGGTGGCCGTCGAGGCATACGACTATCTCTTCTACGGCCGCAAGACCGCGCACTTCGTCATCGCCGAAATGGCGCATCCGGTCAAGGTGAAGGTGATAGAGGAATCCGGCCAGGATGCCGATGCCGCCAGCCGGCAGGCGCCGGCCATCAATTACGTGCCCTCGAAATTCCTCGACAAGTTCGACACGCTGCAGGAAGCCCGCGACGAGCTCAAGCGCCTGTCCACCTTCGGCAGCATGGACATCTCACTGGTAAGGCGTGAATAGCGCGCGCTGAATAAACCGAGTATGGCCGGCATAGCGCCGGGCAGCCCCCTCATGCAATCGGATCGTTTCCATGATTGAAATCACCTTTGTCAGCAACGGCGGCAAGGTCGTCAGCGCCCCCGAGAACAGCAACCTGCTGCGCGTTTCCCTGCGCGAGAAAGGCGGCATCCCCTTCAAGTGCGGCGGCGGCCTGTGCGGCACCTGCAAGTGCAAGATCGAACGCGGACTGGCGTTCACCGACGCCATCAAGCCCAAGGAACGCAAGCATCTGACGGAGGCGCAGTTTGGCGAAGGCTACCGCATGGCCTGCCAGACCTTCGTCAACGGCGATATCAGCGTGTCCTGGGAAGTCCAGGTGAGCCCGGCGAAGGCCGTCGGGACAGTCGCCGGATAAGTGCGCCAGTCGCCGTGTCCTGCCCGCCCCGGCGCAGGCACGGCACCCGGCCGCAACGTGACGCAACGCGCGCATGGCGGCCATGAAGGGGAACTGCCGCGCACTTGCGCGCAGGGCGGCCACGCCATGGGTTGCCGCGCCGGTGCCAGGCCAGCTACGATGCCCCCTCGGCACAGACCGGCGGCCCCCACCCAGCCACGCCGGCACAGGAGACAAGCCCCAAAATGGAATCACATATCGCCCTGGGCGCGGCCCACTGGGTCTACCTCGCCGGCGTCCTTGCCATCGTGCTGACGATGGTGTTTCGCGCCAACGTGGTCGTGCCCGCGATCGTCGCGACCTTCCTCGTCACGCTGGCCTGGACCCATAGCCCGGTCAGTGCGCTGGCCAGCATCTTCAACGCCAGCTTCGTGGCGGCGCGCGAGTTGTTCAATATCTTCCTGGTGATCGCGCTGATGACGGCGCTGCTCAATTCGCTCAAGGCGCTGCGCTCCGACGTGCGCATGGTGGAGCCCTTCCGCGCAGTGATGAAGAACGGCCACGCTGCCTACTTCATGCTGGCCGCCATCACGTACACCATCTCGCTGTTCTTCTGGCCCACGCCTGCCATCCCCCTGGTATCCGCCATCCTGCTGCCSGCCGCGATCGCCGCCGGMCTGCCGCCGCTGGCCGGYGCCATGGCSATYGCCATMGCSGGSCAGGGYAYSGCGYTGTCGTCSGACTATGTGATCGGSGTGGCGCCGGGCATCAGCGCCAARGCMGCCGGSGCSGCGGTCAGYGCSGYSRTGGTGGCSGACCGYGCGCTGGTGCTGTCGMTSATYACCGGCGKCATCGCGCTCACGATGGCTTATTTTTCCATCCGCGCCCAGATCCGTCCCGCCAATGCCGGCCACCTGGCCCGCTGGCAAGGCCGCGCGCCCGATGCCAGCCTGGCCGGCACCGAAGCCGCCGGCAGCTTCGACAAGAGCGCACTGGCGCGCGGCACCGCGCACGACGAGCCGCTCGGCACCGATGCCAATATCGCGCGCAGCCTGTCGATGGTGGAGCTTCGCCAGATCAAGTGGTCGAAGGTGTTTGCCGTGCTAACGCCGTTAGCGTTCGCCGCCGTGATCGCATTGATGGTCGTGCCCAGGCTGGGCCTGGGCGTGGCCGAACTCAAGGGCGGCGAGGCGGCCGCCATGGTCGGCGGCATGGCAGCGCTGCTGATGATCCTGTGCACGCTGGCGGCCGAGGGCCCGCGCAAGATGCTGGATGTCAGCGCGGAGCACATCACCGATGGTTTTGTCTTTGCCTTCAAGGCGATGGGCTCCGTGCTGCCGATCGCCGGCTTCTTCTTTATCGGCGCGGGCGATACCGCCGGCGCCATCCTGCACATCGGCCCCGGCCATGCGCCGAGCCTGCTGTTCGAACTGATCCAGGGCGCCGGACAATGGATTCCCAACAACCACGTCATGGTGGCTTTCGGCGTGCTGCTGGTGGGCATGATCACCGGCATCGACGGCTCCGGCTTTGCCGGCCTGCCGCTGACCGGCACGCTGGCCGGCGCGCTGGGCCCGACCGTCGGCATCGACGCAGCCACGCTGTGCGCGGTGGGCCAGATGGGCGCGGTCTGGACCGGTGGCGGCACGCTGATTGCCTGGTCCTCGCTGGTGGCCATCACCGGTTTCGCGCGCGTGCCGGTGCTCGATGCGGTGCGGGCGTTGCTGATACCGGTGCTGGCGGGTCTTGCCGTATCGACGATGTGCGCCGTGGTGCTGTGGCGGTGAGGAACCGCTCACGCATGCCGCTGCGTCAAACCCGATTGAAACGAATCTGATTCCCCTGGAACGCCACGCATGAGAACGACAGCTTTCGCCAATCCTGCCGCCACCCCTGCCATCGCCGGCGGCGAAGGCGTGCGCGCCGCGCACTGCATGGTCGCCACCGGCCACCCGCTCGCCGCCGAGGCCGCGCTGCAGGTACTGCGCGAAGGCGGCAGCGCCATCGACGCGGCGCTCGCGGCCGATGCCATCCTGGGCGTGGTGGAGCCGATGGCCACCGGCATCGGTGGCGACATGCTGGCCATGATCGTCGAGCCCGATGGCCACGCCGTGAGCTACAACGGCACCGGCCGCGCACCCGCCGCGTTCCCGATGGAGGCGCTGGCGGCACTGCCCAGGCAGCGCATCCCCGAACGCCACGCCCTGTCGCTGACCACGCCCGGCGCGGTGCGCGGCTGGGAAGACCTGCACCGCCGCTACGGCCGGCTGGAGTGGAAGCGGCTGTTCGCCCCCGCCATCGCGCTGGCGCGCGACGGCTTCGCGGTAGCGCCGGTGGCGGCGCGGGAATGGGCCTTGTTCGACCGCGTGCTGCATCAAGATCCGGTCTGCGCCGCGCTGTATCGCGCTGGCCGGCCCCCGGCCGCCGGCGAAACCTTCAGCAATCCGGAGCTGGCCGCCACACTGGCCGCTATCGCCGCCGAAGGCGCCGATGCCTATTACCTCGGCAAACCCGCCCAGGCCGCCGAAACGGCCAGCCGCCATGCCGGCGGCGCGCTGGCAGCGGCCGACTTCGCGGCCCACCGGGGCGATTTCTGCACCCCCGTCTCCACCGGCTTTCGCGGCCTGACGATCCTCGAATGTCCGCCCAACACACACGGCGTCGCCATCCTGCATGCGCTGGACGAACTGGGGGAACTCGATCCCGCCATGCTGGCGCAGGACGATCCCGCAGCCGTGGTACGTACCGTGCAGGCCATGGGCCGCGCCATGCGGTACGCCAGCGAAACCGTGGCGGACCCGGCCGGCAACACCGTCTGCACCGTGGTGGTGGATCGCGACGGACTGGCGGTCACGCTGATGACCAGCATCTTCAAGCGCTTCGGCTCGGGCATTGCCGTGCCCGGTTGCGGCTTCGTGCTGCAGAACCGCGGCTTCGGCTTTGCGGGCCCCGGCCATATCAACAGCCCTGCCCCCGGCAAGCGCCCCTATCACACCGTGGTGCCCGGCGCGGCGCTGCGCGGCGGCCGCTTGCACGCCGGCTTCGGCGTGGTGGGCGGGCTGATGCAGCCGCAGGGCCAGCTGCAGTTGCTGGTCAGGCTGGCCGCCTGGCACCAGCCGCTGCAGGCTGCGCTCGACGCGCCGCGCTGGCGCCTTGAATCCGATACCGCCCTTGCCATCGAAGCCGGCATGCCGCCGGACATCGTGCGGGCCCTGCGCGAAGCTGGCTACGCGGACCCCGCCGGCCTGGGCGAACTCGGTGGGCGCAGCGATTTCGGCGGCGCGCAGATCGTCATGCGCGACGCGTCGGGCGCGCTGCTCGGCGCCTCGGACAAACGCAAGGACGGCATCGCGCTGGGCGGGTAGAGCCCCGCCCGGCGCGCAGGCCGCACGACCGGCCTGACCAAAGGCGCCCTAGGCGAGCGCCTTCCGCTCTTCCTTCCGCCCCTCCTTGCTCTCTTCTCTCCGCGCCTCTTTCCTCTCTTCCTTGCGCCGCCCGTACCAGCCGCCGATCACCAGCAGCAGCGCCACCGCCACGATGTCGCCACCCAGCGCGATGGGCCGCGAAGGCCGCCCGCCGGCAATGCCGTGGGTAAAGCCCTCGATCACCACCGACACCACTGCGCCGAAGACAAAGCAGAACAGGCTGTGGCGGCCGATCTGCACGACCGGCCCCATCACCGATGCCAGCCGCGCCACCCAGCCCGCGCGCACCGCGAGGTAGCACAACCAGGCCAGCCCGAGAAAGCTCACGATGCGCAGCGCCGCCAGGCTCTTCTTGGGCAGCGGGAACACCATGGTCGGCAGCCACGCGGGCAGCCACGGCTCGTACACATGCGGGCGCATCCACAGGTAGGCCAGCAACACGCAGGCCAGCGTCACCGCCACCGCCAGCCCTGTCACAACCCAGCGCACCAGCGCCTGGCGCGGCAGGATGATATCGGGCCGCAGGCGCGCCATCAGGCCCAGGCCGAACAGCAGTTGCCAGGCGAACGGGTTGAAGCTCCAGCCATTGCCATCGCTGCTCGGCAGCAGCGGGGTGAGCATCGGCGCCATCAGCCAGAGCAACGCGCTCGCGCCGACAAAAGTCAGCGGCATGGCCCGCGCCATACGGATTGCCAGCGGCGCGAACAGGATGAAGACCGCGTACATCGGCAGCACGTCGGAGACAAAGGGCTGCCGCGCCACGCTGAACACCTCGATCAGCGTGCTGAACGGATGCGCCATGAAGACCGGCGCCTCCGTGGAACGGATCGCCGGCGCAGGCACCCGCGCCAGCGCCAGCAGCAAGCCGAAGACCAGCATCAGCACGCCGGTCAGCACGAACGCCTTGTAGATCTCCCAACTGCGGCGGATCAGGCGGTTCTGCGCGGCGGATGCGCCATGCCGCGCCTCCATGGCTATGTAGGCCGCCCCTGCCGAATAGCCGGCCAGGAAGACAAAAATCTCCGCCGCGTCGAAGAACGCGAAATTGCGGATGGTGTAATCGGCCAGCACGCTGCCGTTCACGTGGTCCACCACAATGAAGATCAGCGCGATGCCGCGAATCAGGTCAACCTCAGTTCTGCGCTGGGTTTCGATCTTGGACAAAAGCAACTCCTGGAATACCTGGCAATCCGGGGCCCCGACAAAGCGTCCGGATGTCTCCGAGGCCACCAATCCCTGGCCCCTGTTTATTCAATATGTATGGTTCAGCACCCGAACGCGGCCGGTTGGCGTTCAGCATGCTGCTGGGCCGTCACATGGCTTTGTCCCTGAATACCGGAAAAAGTGCGACGGACGTGCACGCTGGCGAGGACGGCAAACAGCCCTGGCAAAGCGGCGCCAGGGCGAGATGATACGGCATATTGGGGATTACCCTAGGGAGAGGCAGGAGCCAGGGTGCGGGAAGAGCCTGCCCTGTCGTTCCAGAGGGATCGGCTATCATCGGCCTCATAACACCGCGCACAAGCCGAGGACCACAACAACGCGCTATCCGACCGGACTCGTGATTTCCATCAGGCGTGCGACAACAGGGCCTTCCTGTTCTATGTCGTGTTCGGCGCCAACGCCTGGGACTTCGTCACATCGCCGGGTAGCTCAAGGACATGAAGGCAATAACCAGGAGGAGACATGGATATGCAAGGCAGGAAAACGCAGGGGATGTCCCGGGAGCGGCTCGACCGGGTCGAACGTTTCGTCGACGAAGCCTATGTCGCGACCGGCAAGCTGCCCGGGGCCCTCATCCAGGTGTGGCGGCGCGGCGAACTGGTCCTGAACTCGGCGCTGGGCCTGGCCGACCGCGAGCGGCAGGTTCCGTTGGCCGAGGATTCGATCTTCCGCATCTACTCGATGASCAAGCCSGTCACCTCGRTSGCMKTCATGATGCTGGTCGAGGARKGCAAGRTCGCSCTGGACGATCCGGTCGGCAAGTACATTCCGGCATGGGAAAACCTCGGTGTCTACAACGGCGGCTTCATGGAGAGCTTCCAGACGCGCCAGGCTACGCGCCCGATGCTGGTGGTCGACCTGCTGCGCCACACCTCCGGCCTGACCTATGGCTTCCAGCAAAACACCAACGTCGACGCGGCCTACCGCAAGCTGAAGCTGGGCGAACTCGCCACCGACGGCACGCTCGACGACATGATCGAAAAGCTGGCCAAGCTGCCGCTCGAGTTCTCGCCGGGCGAGGCCTGGAACTACTCGGTCTCCACCGACGTGCTTGGCTACCTCGTCGGCAAGGTCAGCGGAATCCCTTTCGAGACCTTCCTGAAAGAACGGATATTCGATCCGCTAGGCATGGTTGATACCGCCTTCCACGTGCCGGAAGAGAAGGCCTCGCGCTTTTGCGCCTGCTACGCCGTCGGCACGCTTGGTTCGAAGGTGGTATCCACGCGCGAGCCGGTACTGCAGGACGATCCCCTCACCAGCCCCTACCTGAAGCCGCCCGGCTTCATCTCCGGCGGCGGCGGCCTGGTGTCGACCGCCGCCGACTACATGCGCTTCGCGCGCATGTTGCTGCAAGGCGGCGAACTGGACGGAGTGCGTCTGCTGGGGACGAAAACGCTGACGCTGATGACATCCAACCATCTACCCGGCGGGGTGGACCTGCCACGCATGTCGCGCTCGATGTTCAGCGAGGCCAACTATGATGGCGTCGGCTTCGGACTCGGCTTCGCCACCACGGTGGCGCCGGCGGCCACCCTGATCCCCGGCAGCGCCGGCGACTTCTTCTGGGGCGGCGCTGCCAGCACCTTCTTCTGGGTCGATCCGCAGGAGGACCTGATCGGACTGTTCCTGACCCAGCTCCTGCCCTCCTCCGCCTACCCGGTGCGCCGCCAACTGCGCACACTGGTCTACAGCGCGATCACGGAGGCGGGGGGCGGAGCAGGCTAAACGCCCGGCGAGCCGTGACACACGATGTCGAGCCTGAGTTCGGATTGGCGCGTGTGTGGATGTCGTCGGCTGCCGTGCCTTCGGTGTAGCTCCGGCTGGGTCGCTAGCTCATTTTGCCGAGGTCTTCGCTACATCCCCGGTATAACTCAGGGAAGACAGCTCCTCCTTGGCTTTGTCCGGCGTCTCCAACTCCAGCACTACGCGGCCGACCATCAGGCCAATCGACGGCGAACTGCGCACGTATTTGGTTTCCCCACCATCGAGAACGAAGCTGAGCGTCTTCTCCGTTTCCGTCGATGCCGAGGCGACGTATTTGCCGGCCGGACGATCCACGAAGAAGAAGCCACCGGGCTTGGATTCCCCGACGACCTGGCTATTGAGGCGAAGGTCGGGTTGAATCGCGGCGCCGAACATGGATGCCGAGCGCAAGAAATAGATGCGACCTTCCCCGGGCTTGATCGTTGGGATAGAGGCCGCCATCTCGGAATGCTTCACACCCGACGCGCAACCCGCCATCAGGAACGATATCGCCATTCCTCCAATTACCATACGTACAACTCGTTTCATTCAATTTCTCCCAAGGTCAGGGGTACTGCGGTTGAAAGCGGGGAATAGTTTTGCTCCCCCGGCAAATAGAAGCCCACCAGCTTGTTGTCTTTGAGCACCAGGTAGGCTTCGTGGACCTGACGGCCTTCAATCGTGAAAATCGTTCCGACCGGCCGGTAGACTTCCCCTTGCGGCAAACGGCCCACCCGTTTCCAGACGGAATGCGCCGCGAGCTGGCGGGTATAACCGGTATCAAGCCGGACGAACGCAGGCGCCAAGAGTTGTATGGAGTGAGCCGCAGCCCCGTCCTGGGCGAGCTCGACGCTTGAGGGTGCCGTTGCGATCATTGGGGCGCAGCCGAGCAGCGCAAGGCTGGCGCCGAACACCGGCCAGCGGCGACGAAGACGTAGAGAAAATAATGGAGACATTATGAAATTCGTTTGAAGCCATACTTCGGGAAATGCGTGGCGGTGCCAATGGGAACCCTTGACTGCCACGTCCTGGGCCCTCTTGGCATACCCGCTCCATGTCGTCACTCACTGGCCTAGCAACTATCGGAGCTAGCCTATCTTGCTATCGAGACCGCCCGTAGTTCTGGAGTAACCCCTGGCGCCACACTGTAACCGATCGGTTTGGCCCACAATTTCTCCAGAGCAGTTTCGAATTTCCCGATGCCGTCCGCGTCACGCAAACCTATCACTGCAACATCATTGCTCTTTTCACAATAGATACACCATTCGCCAACGTCAGATGCATGCTGGGTTCATCGTCTTTATCTAACGTTCAGCCAGCTCCAGATCGCGGCCTGCGAGGACCGCTTGAACTCTCGTCGTCCCATCGGGATTAGAGAACTCTACTTCGTAGTTGCCATCGCAATAGTCTTCGATAACGTATCCGATGTCCCCCCATCTGAGCCCCTCATACGATCCCTCTCGACCAACATAGCGGACGCGGTTGTAAAGTGGAATTTTCATTAACGTCCCTTCGTAAAACCCAAGAAAGGTGTATTCAACTTCAAGCAACCATCAGCCTGCCGCCCATGTCGCCGGCAATCGCCGCCATCGCGCTGGTTAGCTGACCTTCCGGCGTCGCAAACCAGCTTGCAACGGCCGACCCGAAGCTCGTCAGCTTGTCCTTCACACCGTTCCAGCACTCATGCATGGAACAGTTGTTCAGCGCTTCGTTCTGCGCCGCGCTGGCTGCCGCGAATGGATCCTGACCGAATGCAGAGGCGATGCCGCTCCGCTGCCCACTACCGCCGCACCGATGAATGGCGCCAGGGCCGTAGATGATGCTCCGCCAATGGCACCATATCCAGCACCCGACACGTCCCACGTTGGCGACGCCCCGCAATCCTAGACGCAGCAAGGCTTCGCGGGTGGTCAGCGCCCCGATGCAGGTCTCGGGTGCAAGTTTTTGCCCCAGACGCGGTTTTTGGCCGCGCAATCCGATTTCGTTAAAAAATGCAAGGCGCGCAGGTCTAGCCAAAGGGGCAGACTTGCGATCGCAATAGAATGTGACGCCGTCCTGTGCAAGGAAGGCTCGAGGAAAGTTGACCTGGGAATCCGCGACGGGCGCCGCAGATGACCTCGTGGATTCGTCCGGTGTGTGGATGTGTGTACAACACTCGTGTTGTACACACATCTGGGGGTGGGTTAGTCATTCACTCTGCTCGTTAGTTACCCCCCTGCGAACTGAGAGCAGGCTAAGCGGGATTGCCCCACGACCCCAACCGTCCTCAAATCCGGCGGTTGACTACCGTATCAACCCTCTGTCTCAGTCGTTGCGTTGCCCAGCCTCGCGATAGCAGCGTCCGCAACGTCCCGCGAAGCTCCGATACAAGAACTGAATTTAGATCCAGCCAATCCATCGCCTTAAGTGGCCAGTAATCAGAGACAGAAGATTCGAATGCAAACTCGAGTAGAAGCACCTCTGGAAATGAGCGGGCAGCCTCCGCCAGCTCTGGACGAACTTGAACGGCGCGGCTCACGTGATCGTAAAACGCTGTCCTTCCGGTCTCGAGCAATGGAAGTAAGGGCATTGTGTCGTCAGGCTTCGAGATGGTCACCAATCGTTGTCCCACCCGAAAGCACCATTCTCCCCGTAGCCCCACTCCGAGTTCTATCCGACCTATGCTCACAAGCCAGATGTTCTGATGTTCAACACGCGGCGGAAAGATCATTCGGGTTTTCATCGGCTTCCCCAACGTTGATGGTTCACTGTAACGCCGACACGCTTCGAAAGCCATTCCTGGAACTGCTTCTCGATCTGAGGCGTCCAGTTCTGTCCATAGTGCCCACTATTCTCAGTTGTGATGATCGAACCATCTGGTGCTCGGCTGAACGTTCCACCTACGATGTTCTCGTCCTTTGCACCGATTGACTGAACAAGTTTCTGATGCGGCGAGCCATCGAATAGCCCAGCTTTGGGAGCGCCAACAGCAAAGGTACTTGTTGTCGGATCGTACACAAACTCCACACCGCCGCCCGAAGGATAGTAGTTCTTCAAAGCGCCGACCGACGTGTTGTCAGTAATCGCTATGATGCCCGGAGCAGGACCAGAGCCTGAGAAGACCGGTGCTGCCGTGCGTCCGGCAAGCTGCTCCTCAATTGCCTTAGCTACATCATTGCCTACCGACCTCGTTGCTCCCAAGAGCCCAATACCCTTGAGCGTACCCGTAAGCATCCCTTTGATCAATCCAGTGCCGATCAAGTCATCCGGCGAGAAGGTCGGCAGCTCAAGCCCCTGCGCCTTCGCCTGAGCAATCTGCCAGCTCTTGTCCAGCAGTTGGCAGTCTGTGGGGCCTCTGGCGGACCCACAACCCAGGGATGTCTTCTGATCCTGAATCCAGTTGGCAAGGGACTGACAGCCACCTCCCTCACATTTGGTCAGGCCATCGGCCAGAATGTCGTTACTCTTCTGATCCCTTTCAGCATTAATATTGGCAGCCACACACGACGTCCAGACGCCGTTCGCGCATTCCCGCTTGGCCTTCTCAAGCGTCAGCCRATCCTTGAGGCTTAGGTAGTTGTTCAGCGCCTCGTTCTGCGCCGCGYCAGCTGCCGCTGTCGCGTTCTGCCCAAGGGCCGCCGCCAGCCCACCGCCAGCCAACATCGCCGCGCCGATCACGATGGCTTGATTCAGCGAATTGGCACGGTCAGCGTTCGTCTCAATCCCCAGYGCCCCGCCAACCAGCGGCGATATCACTGCGCCGGTTGCGCCGCCAATCGCCCCTGACGCACAGTCCCCGCTGCCGGCCGCGCCCGCGACACAGCCGAGCGCCGCATGGCTGAGAATGTTCTGGAAGGAGCCTGGATCGGTGTTCGCACCGATACTATTGGCTCCCAGCGCCGCCGCCTGTGCCACCAGGCTGCCCTTGAGCGCATTGCCGAAGCTGCCACCGTTGAACGCCGTACTGA
>NZ_JBFTNE010000154.1:0-11880 GCF_056397325.1 Cupriavidus sp. 05N39 | reverse complement strand
GCGGAACACTCCGCGAAAGATCAACCTTCAGCCGTTTCGTCCACGCGGAAATTCACTGCGCGGGCCGGTACGACGGTGGAAATCGCATGCTTGTAGACCATCTGCGTCACGGTGTTGCGCAACAGGACGACGTACTGGTCGAACGACTCGATATTGCCTTGCAGCTTGATGCCATTGACGAGGTAGATTGAAACCGGTACGTGCTCTTTGCGCAGCGCGTTCAGGAACGGGTCTTGTAGCAATTGCCCTTTGTTGCTCATGGCACACTCCAAATTTATAGATTTAGTGATAGATGATGGGGACGATGATCCCCGATTCAAGTCAAACGGCGCAAAACCGCGCCAAAAAAAGATCAAAACGGTACCAAGCTAGCATCGTCTCGCAGGGAACCCCCTGCTACCGTGAATTTAGCCTCAGTTCCAAACGAACGCAAACGAAAGTTGGCCGCCTGGGCTCCCGCTGTCCGACTCAATCCTTCGAGTCCGCATATGGGTTTTTGTTCGTACGAAATTCGATGCGAAGCGGCGTGCCCTTCAGTTTGAAAGCCGAGCGGAATCGGTTTTCCAGATAACGCCGATAGGTGTCCGCAATGCCGGAAAGCGAATTGCCGTGCACGATGATGATGGGCGGGTTGGAGCCGCCCTGGTGCGCGTAGCGCAGCTTGGGCCGGGTTGCACCGACGCGCCGCGGCTGCTGGAATTCGACCGCTTCCTGCAGGATCCGCGTGAGCTGCGGCGTGGGCAGCTTGACCATCGCCGCCGCATACGCGTCGTCCACCGAGCGCAGCAGCGCGCTGATGCCGGTGCGCTCCTTCGCCGACACAAAGTGGAAATTGGCGAAATCGAGGAACTGTAGCTTGCGCTCCAGATCGTGCTTGATGCGGTCGCGGGAGTGCCCGTCGAGGCCGTCCCACTTATTGACACCGACCACCAGCGCACGGCCGGATTCCACGATGAAGCCAGCGATATGGRCGTCCTGCTCCGACACATCCTGCTGCGCGTCGAGCAACAGCACCACCACGTTCGCATCGGCGATCGACTGCAGCGTCTTGACCACCGAGAACTTCTCGATCGCCTCGAACACCTTGCCGCGCTTGCGCAGGCCGGCGGTATCGATCAGCGTGTAGGGCTTGCCGCCACGCTCGAACTCCACGTAAATGGCGTCCCGCGTGGTGCCAGGCATGTCGAACGCGATCACGCGCTCTTCGCCGATCAGCGTATTGACCAGCGTGGACTTGCCCACGTTGGGGCGGCCCACAATGGCGATCTTCACGCCACGCTGGGCGCCGTCGTCTTCCTCGGCGAGTTCGGGCCGCTCCTTCACCGCCAGCTCGAGCGCCTCGTCGACGAGTTCGCGCACGCCGTCGCCGTGGGTCGACGAGATGGCATAGGGGTCTCCCATGCCCAGCTCGTAGAACTCGGACACCACGGTGGTGTACTTCATGCCTTCGGCCTTGTTCACGGCCAGCATGACGCGGCGCCCGGTCTTGCGCAGGTAATCGGCGATCACCCGGTCCTGGGGCGCCAGCCCGAGGCGGCCGTCGACAAGAAAGATCACCACATCGGCCTCGACCACAGCCTGGCGGGTCTGCTTGGCCATCTCGGCCACGATGCCGTCCTTGGCCACCGGCTCGAAGCCACCGGTGTCGATCGCGATGAACGGGCGTTCACCGATACGGCCTTCGCCATAGTGGCGGTCGCGCGTGAGCCCCGGCAAATCGGCGACAAGTGCGTCGCGCGAACGGGTCATGCGGTTGAATAGCGTCGACTTGCCCACATTGGGGCGGCCGACCAGAGCGATAACTGGTTTCATGCAATAAACGGAAATGGGGGCCGGCAGATGCCGCCCCCCAGGAACTCCGGAGTGATATGGGTCCGACGGCCGGGCGTCGCGCGCCTGGCCACTTTTCCTGTCGGGCGGCCGGGTTAGCTTTGCAACCCGACCTCGTTCACCTGCACGGCCAGGAGGGCCGTGCTACCGGATTGGCGCCGCCCATGCCGACAGGTGCATGGGCAGTCGCCATGAATATTGACCGCCTCAGTCCGGCACGAAGCCGTAGAGGTTGCCATCGCGCGTCTGCACCACCAGGGACGTGCCCGCCACAACCGGCGCAGCGGTAATCTCGCTGCCATCGGTCTTCAGGCGTGCCACGAACTGGCCGTCCTCACGCGAAATGAAGTGTACATAGCCCTCGTAATCGCCCGCCACCACCGAACGTCCCACCGCCAGCGGCGTGCCGAGGCGGCGGTAGAGCAGTTGATCGTTCTTCCAGCGTTCCGTGCCGTTCTGGCGGTCGAAGGCATGGACCACCGAGCGCTCGTCGCTGGCGTACAGCGAAGCGTCATCCTGCGCAGGGCCGGTCGGAGACGAGAAATCCTTGCCCCATTGCGGCTGGCCATTGGCCAGTTCCAGGCAGGCGATCCGTCCCTGGAACGTGGTGGCGCAAACCTGGCGGCCATTGACCATGGGCTGGCCCGTCACGTCGTTGAGCCGTTCGATCTCGGACACGCCCTTCGGATAGGAAACCGTGCTCTCCCAGCGCAGCACGCCGTTGCCGGGGGCCAGCACGCCCAGCTTGCCGCCGGGGAAGCCCATCACGATACCGTCGCCGGCAAACACCATGCCCATCGACGCGCGCAGGTTGAGCGCGGTCTGCGAGCGCTGGTAGATCCAGCGGCGTTCGCCAGTCTGCGCGTCCAGGCCCAGCACGCGGGTATCGGTCGTACGCACCACCACCAGGCCGTTGCCGACCAGCGGCGCGGAGAGGACCTCGCCATTGACCTGCTTCTTCCAGAGCTGCTTGCCACTTGCGTCGAAGGCGAACACCGCGCCCTTCTCGCCCGCCACCGCCGTGACGGAGCCGTCGCTACCCGGCCCGGAGGTCAGGTCGATGTCGGTCTTGGCCTCCCACAGGGTACGGCCAGTGATGCCGTCGAGCGCCACCACCTTGCCGCCGTTGGAGGACGCATAGACGGTACCGCCTGCGACGGCCGGCTGCAGCGTGTACGGGCCGCCCTTGCCGACGCTGGCTTTCCAGGCCTGGCGCACCGACAGCGTCTGGGTGATCGGCTTGAGTTCGACCGGCGTACGCTTGTCACTCTTGCTGAACAGCGAGCAGCCGCCAAGGCTGGCGACGCTGGCCGCACAAGCGGTGGCCACCACCAGGGCGCGGACGAACTTGCCGTGTTGCTGGTTCTGGGCCGTGCCGGAAAACAATGACTTCATGAGGTTCCGATCCTGAATTGGGTTGAAGCGCAAGGGTGCGGGCCTGCGCAAATGCGAGTGCCCGCGGGCCTGTCGGCTAGCCGGATCCACCGCCTTCAGGCGGCGCCCAGCGCGTCGAGCTTGAACTGGATGATCTGGCGCATGGCCGCATCGTTGGCGCTCAGCTTGTCGAGCGCCTTCTGATAGGCCGACCGTGCTTCCGAGCGCTTGTCCTGGGCTGCCAGCAGATCGCCGCGGCGGTCGGCATACAGCGCCACGAATGGTGCCGGCGGCTCGTTCTTCAGCAGCGCCAGGCCCTGGTCGTAAGCCTTCTCGTCGAGCAGCACGCCAGCCAGGCGCACGCGCGCGAGGTGAGCATATTCGCCTTCACCGTGGTCGATCGCCCACTGCAGCTGGGTCTTCGCGCCGGCCAGGTCGCCTGCATCGTACAGCACCTTGGCCGACACCAGCGCGGTCATGGGGCCATAGGCGGTCTTGCCGAATTTCTGCTCGAGGTCGCCGGCGGCGCGCTTGATCCGCTCGACGTCGCGGCTCTCGGCGGCCTTGACGACCTGCTCGTACAGCAGCGCGGCTTCGCCGGCCTGCTTGCGTTGCCAGTAGTTCCAGCCGCTCCAGGCAGCGAAGGCCAGCAAGCCGGCGATCAGGGCCCAGGTCACGGTATTGCCATACTGGCGCCACCAGGCCTTGAGGCTTTCAAGCTGTTCCTGTTCTTCTAGATCGTAAGCCATGTCGAGGGATCCACCCGCGTGTGTTTGTTATAAGGGACCGCGCCGCGCGGCCCCCGGTTCCGCTGCCTGGTTTTCTTATTCGCTGGCGCCGACCATCGCGTCGATGATGTGGGCAACCAGTTCTTCAGCCGGTACCGTCACCTGCGCGCCACCGCCTTCGGCCTGCGCGCCCTGCCGCAGATCCTTGACCTGGACCGTACCCGCCGCCACTTCGTCGTCGCCAATGATAACGGCATAGCCAGCGCCGTTACCGTCCGCGCGCTTCATCTGCGACTTGAAGCTGCCGCTCTTGCCGTCCGGCGTGGCATGCAGCAGCACGTCGAGCCCGGCATCGCGCAGCCGCTCGGCGACGATCATGGCCTGCAGGCCCGCCGCTTCGCCCTGGTGGACGAGGTACACATCGCACCCTTCCGCCTGCGGCGCGAGTTTCTCCTCGCGCAGCAGCTCGATGATGCGCTCGATGCCCATCGCCCAGCCGCAAGCGGGCGCCGGCTTGCCGCCCATCTGCGCGATCAGCGGATCGTAGCGGCCGCCGCCGGCAATGGTGCCCTGCGCGCCGAGCTTGTCTGTGATCCACTCGAACACCGTCAGGTTGTAGTAATCCAGCCCTCGCACCAGGCGCGGGTTGATCTTGAACGGGATGTTGTTGGCCTTGAGCAGGCGCTGCACGCCTTCAAAGTGGGCCAGCGACTCCTCGCCCAGGAAGTCGATCAGCTTGGGCGCGTTGCTTGCCATTTCCTGCAGCGCGGGATTCTTGGTATCCAGCACGCGCAACGGGTTGGTGTATAGGCGGCGCTTGCTGTCTTCGTCAAGAATGTCCTGGAAGCCTTCCAGGTACTTGATCAGTTCTTCGCGATGCGCGGCGCGCTCGTGCGCCTGGCCCAGCGAATTGAGCTCCAGCCGCACCCCGACCAGCCCGAGATCGTCCCACAGGCGCTGGCACATCATGATGATCTCGGCATCCACGTCGGGACCGGCGAAGCCGAGTGCCTCCGCACCAAGCTGATGGAACTGGCGATAGCGCCCGCGCTGGGGACGCTCGTGGCGGAACATCGGGCCGGTGTACCACAGGCGCTTGGGGCCGTCGTACAGCAGGTTGTGCTCGATGGTGGCACGCACCGCGGCCGCCGTGCCCTCGGGGCGCAGCGTCAGTTGCTCGCCGTTAAGCGCGTCGGTGAAGGAATACATTTCCTTCTCGACGATGTCCGTCACTTCGCCGATGCCGCGCACGAACAGTTGCGTGTGCTCGACGATGGGCGTGCGGATCTGCTGGTAGCCATAGGCGCGCAGCATGGCGCGCGCGGCGTTCTCGAAATGCTCCCACAGCGGCGCGTCCGCGGGCAGCATGTCGTTCATGCCCTTGACGCCCTGCAGTGCCTTGGGCAACTTGATCTTGCTGTCGGCCTTGGCGCCGTCGCTGGCGGCCGCCGGATTCACGGGTTGGTTCATCTTCTCTTGTATTTCCCTGCAGCGCCTGGCCTTGATGGCTCAGGCTGCCGCCTCATTGCCTGCGCGTCCGGCGTCCTTGCCGTAACGGGTCCGCACATAGTCATCGACGATCGCCTGGAATTCCTCGGCAATCCGATCGCCGCGCAGCGTCTTGACCTTGACGCCGTCGACGAACACCGGCGCCGCCGGCGATTCGCCCGAGCCCGGCAGCGAGATGCCGATATTGGCATGCTTGCTTTCGCCCGGCCCGTTCACGATRCAGCCCATCACGGCCACATCCATTTCTTCCACGCCTGGGTAGGCAGTCTTCCAGGTGGGCATCTGCTCGCGCAGGTAGCTCTGGATACTGGACGCCAGTTCCTGGAAGGTAGTGCTGGTGGTGCGGCCGCAGCCGGGGCAGGCAATCACCATCGGGGTGAAGTTGCGCAGTCCCATGGTCTGCAGGATCTCCTGCCCCACATAAACTTCCTTCTCGCGCGCGGCACCGGGTTCCGGGGTCAGCGAGATGCGGATGGTGTCGCCGATGCCTTCCTGCAACAGCACCGAGAGCGCGGCGGTGGAGGCCACGATGCCCTTGCTGCCCATGCCCGCCTCGGTCAGCCCTAGGTGCAAGGCGTAGTCGCACCGCTTGGTCAGCTCGCGGTAGACCGCGATCAGCTCCTGCACTTGCGAAACCTTGCACGACAGGATGATCTGATTGCCGGGCAGGCCGATTTCCTCGGCCTTCTTCGCCGACTCGATGGCGGAGGTGATCAACGCCTCGACCATCACGTTCTGGGCCGGCCACGGCTCGGCGCGCTGCGCGTTCTCGTCCATGACGCGCGCCAGCAGTGACTGGTCCAGACTGCCCCAGTTGACGCCGATGCGCACCGGCTTGTCATGCCGGCAGGCCATCTCGATCATCTGCGCGAATTGCGTGTCGCGCTTCGCGCCCTGCCCTACGTTGCCCGGGTTGATGCGGTACTTCGACAGCGCCTTGGCGCAGTCGGGGAAATCCTGCAGCAGCTTATGGCCGTTGTAGTGGAAGTCGCCCACCAGCGGCACATTCACGCCCATGCGGTCCAACTGCTCGCGCAGGGCCGGCACCGCCGCCGCGGCTTCCGGCGTATTGACCGTGATGCGCACGATCTCGGAACCGGCACGCGCCAGCTCCTTGACCTGGATCGCGGTGCCGATGGCGTCCACCGTGTCGGTATTCGTCATCGACTGCACGCGCACGGGCGCATCGCCACCGATGGTGACCACGTTGTCGCCCCACACCACGCGCGCCTGGCGCGTCTTGCGGCGGGGCAACGGGCCGGGCAGGACCGGCATACAAGCCTGTTGATTCATAGCATTACCACCTTGCAATGCGGAGATACGCATGGCTGGAGAAACGACGTTTCAGGGCAGCGTCAGGCGCGCCACGTTGTTGCGGTTCGCGGACTGCAGGTCGACCGGCGTGCCGTTGCGGGTCAGCGACTCGACGCCCTTGACATTGCCGATCACGATTTTATAAGGCGGCGTACCACCGCCACTCAGATCCTGGCCGGCACGCGCGGTGCCGCCGAGTACGACCTTGCCGCCGCGGTCGCGAATCTCATACCAGGTGTCGGAAGCAAAACGGATCCGCAACTCGCCGGTACCGGCCACCGCAGTTGATACCGCGGTTGCGGCGGGCGCCGCAGCCGCTGGTGCCGCTGACGCAGGCATCGCAGGCGCTGGTGCCGCTGCCGAAGCGGCAATCCCGGCGGAGGCCGGGGCCGCCGGCGCCACCACGGCGGGGCCACTGGCCGGCAGCGCCTCGGAAGGCGCGGGGGCGTCGGACGCAGCCATCACCGGTGGCAGCGCGGCCGTCACGGTACCTGGCTCGCCGCCTTGCACCGTCGCTTCCGCTGCCGGAGGCGCCGTGAGGTTTTCCTTTCGCGCTTCCATCCATTGCTTGAAATGGTCCAGGCCGAACAACACGCCGCCGCCAATCACGGCGACGRCCAGGGCCAGCCAGATCCAGCGGCCACCGGAGCCACCCGAGCCAAAGCGGTTGCGGTCGTCGAAGCTTTCGTTCAGGCCGCCTTCGCGGCGCATGCCGATTTCCACCACCGGCACGGCCTGCGCGTGAAAGCGCGCCAGCAGGGCATCGATGTCGACCTGGAGCATTCGCGCATAGGCACGCATCACGCCTTTGGCAAAGGTCACGTCGGGCAACGCCGCGACGTCGCCCTGCTCAATCGCCGCCAGCTTGTGCGCGGCGACTTTCAGCCTCGCACTGACATCTTCCAGCGAGAAACGCTGATCCTGGCGCGCTTGCGCCAGGCGATCACCGATCTCGCGCGCCACCGCCTCGCGCCCGGCGTCGGCGGCGGTGCCGCCCACGTGTCCCGTCGCTGCAGTCTGGCCCTCGGCGCGCTCGTGCTCACTCATCCCATGCTCCTTGTTCGTATGCGGTCAACTCACGCGAATCGGGGAAACGGCTGCGCAACTGTGCCACCAGGGCATTCTGCGCCGCGACGTCGCCCTGACGGCGGGCAATGCGCGCACCCAGCCAGAGGGATTGCGCGCTGACGAAATTGCTGCTGTTGACGCGCCCGACATACTGCTGGGCTCRCTGGTAGTCCCCGCGCTGGTAATACAGCAGCGCCAGGTTGCTGTTCGCCACCGGGTTGCCGCGATCGAATCGCAGCGCGCCAAACAGGCTCTTCTCGGCCGCCTCATCCTTGCCATTGCGCAACTGGCAGGTGCCGAGGCTGGTCAGGGCCTTGCCCGGCCCGCTCGCCGACGGAGCGGACACCGCGCGCTCCAGGTAGGGCACGCCCTCGGCATAGCGCCCGTTCATGCACAGGAACCAGCCATAGTTGTTCAGTACGTCGCCATCGTCGGCGCGCATCGACAGCGCGGTGCGAAAGCTCTCCTCGGCCAGCACGCGCTCGTTCATATTCATATAGACCAGCGCGCGGATATGGTACGCATCGACCAGGGTCGGATCGATCGCGATGGCCTGTTTCGCTTCGTCCAGTGCAACGCCGTACTGGCCGGCCTCCAGGTAGCTGGTTGCCAGCTGGAGGCGGATCGTGGCGCGGCGGCTAACATCGGTCTGGTCGGATGCCGTCTGCAGTTCCGGCTTGGCCGGCGGCGGCAGCTGGCAGGCAGACAGCAGCACCAGCCCCATCAGGACCGCGACTATCAGACGCGTCATGCAGGGCGCGCCTCTTGCGGCTGGCTGGGAGCAGCCACGATCGGCGTGATCTTGCCGAACTTGCCGCGCTGCGCCAGGCGGGTGCGGTCCTTGACCTCGCCAGCCAGCTGGCCGCAGGCGGCATCGATATCGTCGCCGCGCGTCTTGCGGATGGTGGTGACAATGCCGGCGTCCATCAAGACCTGGGCGAAGCGACGGATCTGCTCGTTGTTCGAGCGCTTGAGGCCCGACTCCGGGAAGGGGTTGAACGGGATCAGGTTGAATTTGCATGGCACGTCGGCCACCAGCTTCAACAGTTCCCGGGCATGCTCGACACCGTCGTTGACGCCATCCAGCATGCAATATTCGAAAGTGATGAAATCGCGCGGGGCGAATTCGAGATAGCGACGGCAAGCCGCCATCAATTCGGCCAGCGGATACTTCTTGTTGAGCGGCACCAGCATGTCGCGCAGCGGGTCGTTGGACGCGTGCAGCGAAACTGCCAGCGCCACGGGCAAATCCTTGGCCAGGCGGTCCATCATCGGCACCACGCCGGAAGTGGACAGCGTCACGCGCCGGCGCGACAGCCCATAGGCGTTGTCGTCCAGCATGAGGCGCATGGCCGGCACCACCTGATCGTAGTTGAGCAGCGGCTCGCCCATGCCCATCATCACCACATTGGAGATGACGCGGTCGTCCTTGGGGCCACGGCCCAGCTGGGCACGCATGGCGAACTCGGCCATCCATAGCTGGCCGATGATCTCGCCAGTGGACAGATTGCGCGAGAAGCCCTGCTTGCCGGTGGAACAAAAGCGGCAATTGACGGCGCACCCCGCCTGGGAAGACACGCACAGCGTGCCGCGCGTCTCCTCAGGGATGTACACCGTCTCCACCGCATCGCCAGCGCCAACGTCGAGCAGCCACTTGCGCGTGCCGTCGGCCGACAGGTTGTCGGTGATAACGGCGGGCGAGCGGATCTCGGCCCGCGTGGCGAGCTTTTCGCGCAGCGACTTGGCGAGATCCGACATGGCATCGAAACGGCTGGCGCCGAACTGGTGAATCCAGCGCTGCAACTGCCGCGCACGAAACGGCTTCTCGCCGAGCTCCCCGCAATAAGCGGTGAGCGCGTCCGCATCCAGATCGAGCAGGTTGACGAGAGTGTTCATGACGGCAGTATCGACTTCAATATCAGTCTAGTCTTGGGCAATATGCCAGACAATCAGCGGCTGTAAACGTTCATGCCGGGGAAGAAGAAAGCAATCTCGACGGCAGCGGTTTCCGCTGCGTCCGAGCCGTGCACGGCGTTGGCGTCGATGCTGTCGGCGAAATCGGCGCGGATGGTACCGGCTTCAGCCTTCTTCGGGTCGGTCGCGCCCATCAGGTCGCGGTTCTTCAGGATGGCGCTTTCGCCTTCCAGGGCCTGGATCATCACCGGGCCGGAAACCATGAAGTCCACCAGGTCCTTGAAGAACGGGCGGGCTGCGTGCACTGCGTAGAACTGCTCGGCTTCGCCGCGCGACAGGTGAACCATCTTGGCAGCCACGACCTTCAGGCCGGCGGCCTCGAAACGCGCGTAAATCTGGCCAATGACATTCTTTGCCACGGCATCCGGCTTGATAATCGACAGGGTGCGTTCGATCGCCATAAAAACTCCGAAAAATGAAGGGGTTACAACTGGAATAAACGTGCAATTCTAGCACGAGACAGTTATGGTTTCGAGAATGCCCATAGTCGCCCGTCACCGAATGCCGGGACTGATGGAGCTTGCGCCGCAAAGCAGTGCAAAGATCACATTAAATTGAGCGCATGTACAGGGAACGCACAAGGCGCATGGCGATCAAACGATCACTGGCAACGCGGATTCTGCATAAAAGTGGCGAATGGGTTCCCCGCCCCTTGCAATTCCCCCTCCGCGATGCCACATTTGCGTTGTGCCCGCTGGGTTACCCCGGCGCCTCACCGTTTTGAGACAGGAGTCACCATGGATAACAAGCTGAACACATACAGTTTCGGCAGCGGCACCGCAACGAGCGACGTTGCGGTGCGCAATCGGGTCATGCGCAACACTTACTGGTTGCTCGCCATTTCGATGATCCCCACCGTACTCGGTGCCTGGATCGGCGTCACAACCGGCTTCAGCCTGATGAAAGGCAGCCCCGGCCTGTCGCTGATCCTGTTCCTGGGTATCGCGTTCGGCTTCTTCTACGCCATCGAGAAGACCAAGAACAGCAGCATGGGCGTGGTCCTGCTGCTGGCCTTTACCTTCTTCATGGGCCTGATGCTGTCGCGCCTGATTGGGTCGGTGCTGCAGTTCTCGAACGGTCCGGCATTGATCATGTATGCCTTCGGTGGCACAGCGGCGGTATTCGGCGCCATGGCCACCATCGCCACCGTCAGCAAGCGCGATTTCTCCGGGCTGAGCAAATTCCTGTTCGTCGGGRTGATCCTGCTGATCCTGGCCAGCGTCGCCAATATCTGGCTGCAGTTGCCGTCCCTGATGATCACGGTTTCGGTGATCGCCATCGGCATCTTCTCGGCCTATATCCTCTTCGACGTGCAGCGCGTGCTGAACGGCGGCGAGACCAACTACATCACGGCAACGCTGGCAATTTATCTGGACGTGTACAACGTCTTCGCCAACTTGCTGGCACTCCTCGGCATTTTCGGCGGCAACCGCGACTGAGGCGGGCGGCCTCGCGCGCCGCCCTGCTCCGGAACAAGAAAGGCCAGCGCCTGGGCGCTGGCCTTTTTCTTTTTGCCTCGTCCGCCCGCCGGCGCCGGTCATCAGCCCCGATCGAACACCGCGATCGACTCGACGTGCGATGTGTGCGGGAACATATTGACCACCCCCGCGCCCGACAGGCGGTAGCCGGCCTCGTGCACCAGCAAGCCGGCGTCCCGCGCCAGCGTGGCCGGGTTGCAGGACACATAGACAATGCGCTTGGGCAGCACATCGCTGCCAGCCTGGGCCAGTTCGCCCAGCGCCCTGCTTACCGCCAGCGCGCCTTCGCGCGGCGGATCGATCAGCCAGCGGTCGAAGCGGCCGAGCGCGGCGATGTCCTCGGCGCCCACCTCGAACAGGTTGCGGCAGGCGAACTCGGTCTTGTGGTCCAGCCCGTTGACAGCCGCATTGGCAAGCGCCCGCCTGGTCAGGACCTCGCTGCCCTCGATGCCCATCACCGAACGGCCGCGCGTCGCCAGCGGCAGCGTGAAGTTACCGATGCCGCAGAACAGGTCGAGCAGCCGGTCATCCGGCTGGGCGTCCAGCAAGCGCAACGCCCGGCCGATCAGCGCGCGATCGCAACGCCCGGCCGATCAGCGCGCGAT
>NZ_JBFTNE010000153.1:0-26723 GCF_056397325.1 Cupriavidus sp. 05N39 | reverse complement strand
GAGGAGTACTGGCCTTCTTTACGCCCGTCGTGTCTCGCGATGGTCAAGGCGATGTTCCTAAACTCGCTCTTGCCGAAACCGCGACAAACACCCCTCGCCAAACCTCAAAATTGGCGGGACGTAACAGTCAGCCGTAGTTTTCAGTCCTTCCGAGCGTTTCACCGCCACTTTGGTCAGACTGACAAAGTACTGGTCGCTGTAACCAATTTGTTCGGCCCGTTCCGGCGTCCAGCCAAGTGCGGCTGCAAGGATGTCCACTCGCCCCTGCTGTAGCTCGGGAATCCGCGCCGCGGTCGCAATCAGCTTGAGTTCGAGCTTCACACCCAGGCTCTTGGCAATCGCGCTGCAGAAATCCACGTCGTACCCTTGTACTTCCCTGGTCTGGGCATTGGTGAAGCTAAATGGCTCGATAGTGCCCAACACGCCGCAAACCAGTGCACCTCGCTGCTTGATGTCCGCCAGCTGGTCCGCGAAGGCACTGACTGTRGTCAGCGAGAGGCTCACGGCTGCAATAGCGATTGCCGACAACTTACGCATGGAATTCATCCTTTCAGGTCTTGGGGATTGGAAGCCTCAGCAAGGGCTGAGGCTCGGAACTGCGACGCACGCGTGGGGCACGCGAACGTCCCTGGCTCGAAATAGATGGAGCAAGAGTCGCCCGTCTTGTTACCTGCTTTCCACGGGCATCCGGCCCGTGTATGACGGACCGTTGCATTTTCGAAGGTCTCCGGCCTCCCTACCCCTCCTCAGCTAGAGGGGGCGAGATTCTCTCTTTTTGCCTCTCGGGAGGAGAAATTGTTGGATGCATTTTGATACCAGAATACAATTACAACAAACGAGTTTTATCGATGCGATTCGATGAATAGAAGCAATGTGTTTTAGTGGTTATCCCTAGCAAGGTGCACTGTGGTTACGTTTAAACAACTTGAGGCAATATTCTGGGTCGTGCAAGCGGGCGGATTCGCGCAAGCCGCCCTGAGGTTGCACACAACCCAGTCCGCAGTCTCCAAAAGGGTGCAGGAGCTCGAACAACTCTTCAACACGCAATTGTTCGACCGCGGAACAAGAACCGCCCGGCTGACGGAAAAAGGGGAAGAGATGTTCTTGTTGGCAAAGAAGCTTCTGGCGGAACGGGATGCAGCGATGGAGCAATTCACCCAACCGGACGCGATGCAGCGTCGGGTTCGCATTGGCGTTACCGAGCTATCGGCCATGACCTGGCTACCCCGACTGGTCAATCAGATTCACGAACACTATCCACGAGTCGTCATCGAGCCCGAAGTGGATATGAGCACTAAGCTACGGGACAAGCTCCTGGCGGACGAGCTTGATTTGATGGTAGTGCCCGATGCTTATACAGATGCGCGCTTTGCATCAAAGGTAGTAGGCAAAGTTGAGAACGCGTGGATGTGCAAGCCCGGATTGCTTGACGCTCAGCGGCCAATCCAGATACACGAACTCGCGGCGAGGCGCGTACTCGTGGACAAGTCTGGCACGGGGATTATTTACGACAGCTGGTTCAAGTCGATAGGATTTCGCCCCGTCAACGTTATCGTCAGCAATAGCATCGTGGCATTGATAGCCCTTACCATATCCGGGTTCGGAGTGAGCTACTTCCCGAAAGACTGYCTTCGTCAGATGCAAAGCGCTGGACTTCTCGATGTCCTTGAAGTTAATCCGCCGCTACCGGATGCCACCTACGTGGCGATGTACAAGTCGGACCAACGAAGCACGCTGATTGCAGCCATCGTCATGCTCGCTCAGGAGTGCTGCGATTTTTCTACAATTTTCCAGACGGCGTGATGAATGCCGGCCAGCCATCACCTTAGCTCGCGCGACTGTCAACCGGTTATGGCGAGCGGTCCAGATATGCGCCCACCAAGCGCTCCAGGACGGCCAATTTTCCGGTAAAAAAGTGGCTGGCGTTAGGAACAACGACGATAGGCAAGCCTTGCGGACGCGCCCAGTCGAACACAGCTTTGAGCTCTACGCGCTGGTCCCTCTCACCGTGAATTGCCATGGTCGTGGATGGTACGGGAGGCGTCTCGTAGGTGCGCTGCCCTTCGATAGTTCCCCATGGTGTGCCGGCGAGCACGATGTGAGTGCAATTGACCCCCTGTTCGTGTAGCACCCCCGTGGTCCGTGCAATCACGTATGCGCCGAAGGAGAATCCCGCCAAAACAAGGGGCAAGGCCGGATAGATTCGTCGCAAGTGCTCGATGACCAATAGCACATCGAGAGTCTCTCCGTTTCCGAAGTCATGCGTGCCTTCCGAGCCCCCTACGCCCCGGAAATTGGGGCGAACGGCGACGTATTGACGGGACGCTAGTATCTTCGCAAACAAATTTGGAACCTTATGTTCTGCGGTTCCGCCCTGCAGCGGATGAGGGTGGGCGATGACCGCGATGCCGCGAATGGGTCCCTCCGGCACATTAACCAACAGCTCAATGTCACCGACGATTCCGCGTATCACAAACCTCTCGATTGCTGAAGAAGTCATCGTACCACTTTCTTTACGTCCATTTCTGCTCAGACCCTGTCTAGAAGCCGAATCCCGCGTTGCCGGCTTACGCTCTTTACCGGACTAGATTGCCTTCCCCAAGTGGAGGAGACAGTCTCCGCGCTCGCACATTGCCACGGCTCGTTCGCAAACCACGACACCGCTTGCCAAGAAATGCACCGCTTCAGGAACGCGGAGCGGGCTTTCAGGGAAATAGACGTAGCCGGCGAGGTCACCCACCCTCACCTCATCGCCAAGCATGACACGAGCTTCAAACAGGCCATTTTCTGGCGCGTAGACGAAGCAATCCTTGTCAACAGAAAGAAACCTAACCTCGGGCGGCGGAGGAAGCCCCTCTGATTTAGTCACGCCAAGCCAAGCCAATACACGCAGTACGCCCGACTCGCACATCTCACGGTAGCCAGGATGAACCCATCCGCGGCCGCCTAGTTCAGTGCCCAGACGCGGTATGCCGGTGCGCGCCGCGGCTTCGGAAGAACTGCCGCTCCCTGGTGCACTCGAGAACAATAGTCCGTAGGGCGCTCCGAACGTCGACATCAGAGCTCGACGCTCCGCTTCAGACGAAGAGCCCGTTGAAGCGACGGATGTCGTCGCAGGCAAATAGTTGAGCGATGTCCCGCCGCTATGGAGGTCGAATACGAAGTCCGCGCGGCTCATCAGTTCGGTCTCGATGAAATGGGCAATCATCTCGGAGGGTGCGCCGCTCGGATTTCCGGGATAGAGGCGGTTCAGGTTTCCCTCATCTATCGGAGACACACGATTACCGTCTTTGGCTGCCGGGTAATTCGCCATCGGCAAGATGATGAGATGCCCTTGAATATCGTTGGCCTGCAATTGTCGCGCCAAGCGCGTCAGTGCCACCTGCCCTTCGTATTCGTCGCCATGGGTTCCGGACAACAGCAACACGGTCTTACCTACGCCGTTCTTGATGCTCACTACCGGGATGGGAAGCCATCCGTACGCCGAGCGATTCACTGAGTATGGAAGTCTTGCATAGCCGGCGTGCTTGCCCGGCTTAGCCAAATCGAAATCCAGTGAAATTCTGCTCTTTGTCATCATGTTTTTTGGTAAGCGCCGCACCTAGTCGCCCTGGTGCAGCCGATGGCAGATTGTCAACCGCCGGAAATGGGGGCGCTGCGCGGCGCAAGCATCCGCGCAGGCCACGACTCACCGAATAGTGAACGGATTCCCTGAACCGGCGCCTGTGTTAATCCACACGCTCTTTGTCTGGAGGTACGCGCGGATGGCATCAATCCCGTTTTCCCGACCCAGACCCGAATCCTTATAGCCGCCAAAGGGCGACATGAAGCTGACGGCTCGATAGGTATTCACCCACACGGTGCCGGCCTGAATCCTTTCCGACATCCGAAACGCGCGACCGATATCAGATGTCCAAACCCCTGCCCCAAGCCCATAGCAGCTATCGTTGGCAATCTCGATAGCATCTTTTTCGTCCTTGAATTTCAGAACCGAAAGTACCGGACCAAACACTTCCTCTCGGGCAATGCGCATCTGTGGCGTCACATTGGAAAAGATAGTGGGCTCGACGAACCACCCATCTCCGCATGATGCCGGCTGGCCACCCAGCAAAAGGTTTGCCCCCTCTTCCTTCGCAATCTTGATGTAGGAGAGGACCTTTTCATACTGTGCCGGCGTTGTGATGGGGCCCACCTGCGTCGACGCGTTCATTGGATTGCCAAGCTTCGCTGTCTTCGCCAACGTTAGTAGCTTGTCGATGAACGCATCATGGATATCCTCCTGCAACAGCAGACGAGAGCCAGCAATGCAGGTTTGCCCGCTGGCCGCGAAGATGCCCGAGACAGCGCCGTTGACTGCATCGTCCATGTTTGCATCATTGAACACGATGTTGGGCGATTTCCCGCCCAGTTCCAGGCTCACGTGCTTGAACTGTGCTGCACATTGCTGGTTGATGGCGCGCCCGGTTGCATCGGAGCCCGTGAACGTTACCTTCTTAACAAGTGGATGCATGACGAGCGGTGACCCAACCTCGGCTCCGAAACCCGTCACCACATTAAACACGCCCGCTGGGAAGCCCGCTTCCTGGAAGAGCAGAGCCAGTTCCAAAGCGGAGACCGAAGTGAATTCGGACGGCTTTACGACTACCGTGCACCCCGAAGCCAGCGCCGGCGCGATTTTCCACGCCAACAGCATTAGCGGGGAGTTCCACGGTGTAATGGCGGCTACGACACCCACGGGTTCATTCCGCGTGTAGTTGAAGTATCCCTTCTTGTCTAGCGGAACTACCGTTCCCTCGATTTTGTCGGCAAGGCCGCCGAAATAGTAGAACCACTGCGGCAGATACTTCACCTGCGCGCTCATCTCAGCGAGCAACTTGCCGTTGTCCCGCACTTCAAACTCAGCCAGCTGTTCGGCATCCCTGGCGATAAGGTCTCCTAGCTTCCGCAGCAAAGCGCCACGCTGGGTGGCTGTCATTTCTGCCCACGGGCCAGCGCGGAACGCATTATCGGCTGCGTTGACCGCGCGGTCGACGTCCGCCTCCGTGCCGCGAGCGACTTGGGCCCAGGCTTTCCCGGTGAAGGGATTCTGGGTTTCGAACCAACGACCATCGCTCGCATTCACGAAGGTCCCGTCGATGAACATTTGATACTGCTTCATGGCGCAATGCTGTCCGGATGGGTTAGAAGACTAGAGCGGCGCAAATCCCAGGTGCTGACGGAAGCGGTTCTTGACGAATACGCCGTCGCGCGGGGGCAGAGCGCGCTGATGCTCTTCCGCGGCAATGTACACCTGAGCCACGGTCATGCCATCCGCATTCTTGATTGCCTGCGTCAGCTTATCCAGTTCCGCAATCTCGGAGACTTCGAGCGTCGAGCGAACACCGCATCCGGCTGCCACCTTTGCGAGGTTGGTGCCCAGGCTAGTATGGCTTTGCTGCATGCCGGTCTCACCGAAGTGACCGTTGTCAAGAATCACAACTGCCAGGTTCCTTGGGTTTTGAGCTGCGGCAGTGGCAAGACTGCCGATACCCATCAACTGCTCGCCATCGCCTGCAATGGCAATGACCTGCTTTTCGGGTTGTGCCAGGGCCAGCCCGAGCGCAACCGAGGTAGACCCGCCCATAGCGCCCCAAAGATAAAAATTGGAAGGACGGTCCCCGGCCGCAAAAACGTCGTACGAAGGGGAGCCAAGACCCGTCACGACGAGCGCATCAGGAAACTGCTTCAGCAGGGCGGCAACGAATTCGCGGCGGTTAATCGCCGACTTGGAGGTCGAGGTAGTCATGTTCAGCGCACCCACTTTTTGCGGCCGATGAGGCTTTGAGAGAGAAGAATGGCGACGCGTTGTCCTGCGTCGAATGCGGAGACCAGTCCCGCGTCGATGAGTTCTGCGGCATCTTCCGGCGAGTCCACGCGATACACCGTAATGCCCATCAGCTCAAGCGCCTTGGCGGTGGCCAAGCCCATTGGCGCCTGCCACGGATTGAACTCGGCGTACTCGCCGCGCATGGTGACGATGGTGAAGAACGGGAAGCGGCAGCTATCCAGCAGCGAGAACATATTCACGCAGTTGCCAACACCACTGCTCTGCATTAGCAGGACCGCACGCTCGCCACCCAGCCACGCGCCGCTGACAACACCGACACCTTCTTCTTCGGTGGTGAGAACAACGTCGCGGATTTCGGGGTCCTCTTTGGCCCGTTTGATGACATGGGAATGGCCGGCGTCCGGCACGTAAGCAACTTGGCGAACCCCGTTTTGCTTGAGGACTTGAAAGATATCTTCTTGCCAGGCAAGGGGCTCAGAATTTGGATTGGTCATGGGAGATTGTCTCGGTGGGGAATGACATCTGCTATCATAGAATTGACTGATAGGCTTTATGAAATACAATAAAGTGATTCCTCCAATCAGTAATTTGGATGACAGCAAAGTGCACTAGGGGACATATGGATATCAAGCAACTGCGTGCGCTGCTGGCCATCGCGGAAACCGGGAGCGCCACCAAGGCCGCCGAACTCCTTAGCATTGTTCAACCGGCTGTTTCCCGGCATGTAAGGCTGCTTGAGGAGGAATTCGGTGTAGAGCTTTTTGAGCGCGAGCGGCATGGAATGGTCCTCACGGAGGCTGGTAGAACATTGGTTGAGTACGGCCGACGCGCGTTGCGCGAACTGGACCGAGCCAAGGCTGAGATTCAGCCGGTGAAAGGGGCGATTTCAGGCACAGCCGTCATCGGTTTGCTGCCGAGTACGTGCGAGTTACTGGCAGCAGAACTTGTCGCAACTGTGAAAGGCAAGCATCCGCAACTCGTTGTTCGGCTCAATGTGGGCTACGCAGGCAACCTCCTTCAGTGGCTTGAGGCAGGCGACGTTGAGATAGCGCTCTTGTACGACATCAAAGCTTCCCCTGGCCTGCAAGTAGAGGCGCTGCTCGACGAACAGCTCTATCTAGTCGGCCTTCCTGGCACCGTGCCGCAAGGCGATGCGCACACCATCGAGAGCCTTCGAGACCTTCCGCTTGTGCTACCAAACGCGCCGCACGGTCTTCGCACAGTGGTCGAGCATGCGTGCGCTGTCGCAGGAATCAAACCCACTATCGCGGTCGAGACCAATTCCCTGGCTGTCCAAAAATCTCTGGTTGCAAAGGGCTTTGGGTACACAGTTCTACCCAGCTCGGCGGTATCCGAAGAACTGGAAAAAGGCATATTGGCGGCTGCACCAATTACCTCCCCCAACCTCTCCCGGCGAATCGTGCTGGCACATGCGGCTACGCGTCGAATGTCCCCAGCCGCGAGCTTTGTTTCGGCGGAACTGGTGACTCTGGCCAAACGGCTAGTGCTCGATGGAGCTTGGCCAGGCGCCGAGTGGGTAGGCCCGTAGCGGCATGCATTGACGACGGTTAGTCCGGCTGGATGTTTCCTGCCTTGATAACGTCTGCCCATCGTTGCGTCTCGGCTTGAACGAACTTGGCGGCTTTGTCGGGTGTGGAATCCAAGATGGGCTCAACTCCAATCTTGGCTAGCCGTTCGCGGACTTCCGGGTCTTTGACTGTCTGTAACAAGGCAGCGCTCAACTTCTGGACGACAGGGGCCGGCGTGCCTCGAGGCACCATCACCATGTTCCAGATGGATGTCTCGTAGTTAGGAAAACCAGCCTCCTTCATTGTCGGCACATTCGGCAGCACACTGGAGCGTGTGCCCGTCGTCACAGCAAGAGGCTTCAGACGGCCGGCCTTAATCATCGGTCCTGCGGTAGTAACCGCATCAGTGATGAACTGGAGGTCGCCGGAAATCACAGACTGAACGGCCTGGCTTGCGCCTCGAAATGGCGCGTGGACAATGTCTAGATGCTCCTGGTACTTGAGCAGCTCCACTGCCATGTGCAACGCACTACCCTTTCCTGCAGAACCGTAGCTGTACTTCCCAGGATTCTTTTTGATGTCGTCGACCAGTTCCCTGGCCGTGTTTGCCTTGACGGACGGATTCACGGCGAGAACCATTGGCACGGCTGCCACCACCGCAACTGGCACTACCGCGTTGGGCTCATACGGCAGAGTCTTGTACAAGGAAGCGTTGATGGCATGGGAACTGGTGCCAAAAAGTAGCGTGTAACCGTCGGCCTTGCTTTTGGCCACGGCGTCAGTGGCGATAGTGCCTCCTGCCCCCGCCTTGTTCTCCACGACGACAGATTGGCCCAGTATGGCACCTAGCTTGTTACCCACAATACGGGCCACTAGGTCCGTGCTTCCACCGGCGGCAAAACCTACAACCATGCGAATCGGATGGTCCGGGTATGCCGGCTGGGCTTGAGCGCCAAAGGTTACGAGCGCACCAATCCCCACTTGAACCAACAAGCGTTTCATGTCTCTTCCAGGTAATTATTTAGCCGGGTGGTGTGTGCATCGATACCCGTTGCATCGATGGTATCTAGTACGGAGGCGCATGGTGAAATAGAAAATAATGCTGCTGCCATCAACGGATGTTTTGACTGCGCCCGGAAATCAATCTGCCGTCTGCGTGAACGTCCCGAGAGTCCCCAGCGCTACCCACAGGACAGGCGAGACTAGAATCGGGTCCGCAAGTGGCCATGCCGCAGCCGCCCCCATGGATGTAGCAACGCACCACGTCGAAAGCGCTCGGAGATAAGCAACTGGAACAACCCGCGCATCTTTTGGCGCAGGCGGCGACACGCTGGGCCGACACAAGCCTGGTCGTCCCAGGATGTTCTGAATGAGCGCTTAGCGCGTGGCAAAAATGCGAAAACGCCGGCTTGCATTCGCAATGCCGGCGTTTCTGTCGTCACGGGTTTCACTATCTCCGACGCGCATGGCCGTGGTACTCGGCCATCCACGCAGGCGAGCGTCCTAGTCCGCCTCTACCTTCATCGTCTTCAACAACGGTTGCCATTTGTCGCTTTCCGCCTTAAGCCAAGTCTTCAGCCCCTCCGGAGTTTGCTTGTCTACCGGAACAATCTCGGCACCAAGCTCATCGAGTCGTTTGGATACCATCGGGTCCTGCAGCGCCTTCTGCAGAGCTTTGGTGAGACGTGCTGTCACCGCCGGCGGGGTACCCTTGGGAGCGTATAGCCCATGCCACACCTTCATCTCGAAACCCTTGAGACCACCCTCTTGCAGAGTCGGCGTATTGGGAAGCGCCTTGATTCGCTTCGGCGTGGTGACCCCATAAACTTTGAGTCGGTTCGCGTTGATGTGCGACAGCGTCGAGGTCGTCTGGTCACACAGCAGGTCAACCTGACCGCCCAGCAATGCAGTAAGTGCTGGCCCTGTACCCTGATAAGGAATCGAGTTCATCTTCGTATGCACGGCTTCCTCAAACAGGAGCCCACACAGTTGCGACACTGCGCCCAGACCGGCGTTGGCTAGAGAAACTTTGTCCTTGTTCTGGGCCACGTACTTGACTAAGTCAGCAGCCGTTGTGGGCGGAAGGTCCTTACGCCCGAGAAGCGTCATTGGCACATCGGCAACTTGCCCAATGTACGCAAAGTCCTTTAGCGGGTCGTACGAGAGTTTCTTATACAACGCCGGCGCGGTCGCCATCCCATGCCTATTTCCTCGGTAGTGGCGCAAGGTTGCCGGAGAACAGGCACGGGGAGAATCCGGATTTTCTGAATGGGCCATACGGCTCGGGCGAACGCCGGCCAGGGGCTACTTGACCAAAATTCACCTACTAGATGCGGCACCGATGCCGTCCCACAGTTCAGCTTGGGCCTGAATGCCGCGCGGAGACGACGCGCGAGCGGTACAACGCGCTCGGCGCGCGAAGAGACTTGCCCGCCGACCCGCGCTCAGCCCCTTAGGGACTCACTGTGTCGGTGTGGATTCGACAACCGGTTACGCGCCAGGGCGCTTTCCCGAGCAAGGCTTGCTGCCCCTCGCATATTTCGGCATGCGTGCCGGCGGCCGACAGTTTGTTTGCCTGCGTCCCTATTAGGCGGCCTTCGGGCCTTCGCGCCGCATTGCCTCTCTCTGTACATTCTGGGCCCCGAGACAGGCACCGCGCTTGACCTAGTAGAAACCCTCATACCAAACCCGGTCACGGAAGCATAATGTACGTACAGCCGTACAGTACGTACATTCGAACAGCCAAATGAAAACAGCCCGCTCGCCACATCCGCATGTCGGTTCTCCCAGTTCCCGGGGCGGAGCGGGCCGTATTGGCCGGACAACCGTACAGGCTTCGGAGATAATTCGCGTTAGTGAACTCAATGACTCCGGTACGGGGTCGCATCCGCCCGTAGCGGGCATGGGGAACAACGCAATGGCCTCGGAACACGGCAAGAATCTTCTTTTAAGTACCGGCGGGAGGCAGCCGCTGTACTCGACCCTGGCCAATCTCCTCACCACGGATATCCAGGAAGGCAAATACCAACCAGCCTCCATCCTGCCGTCTGAGAACGAGCTGGCGCAGCGGTATGGCGTCAGCCGCCAGACGGTGCGCCAAGCACTGCGGGCCGTGCGCGAACAGGGACTCATCTCTTCGCATCCCGGCATAGGCACCATCGTGCGCGAGCCGGTGCATCGAGACGACGTGTTCAGCGCCGTGAACTCGGTCAGCGACTTGCTCCAGTTCGTTGAGAACACCGAGATGCACCTGGTAAGCCATCGCGAGGTGGTGGTCGACGACGCGTTGGCAAATACGCTCAATGCCGCAAAAGGACTCCTCCTCTCGGAAGTCTCTTTCGTTCGCAAGCGCCCCGGCGCGGACTTGCCGATGAGCTATGTCCGTATCTACGTATCGCCGCGGTATGCCGAAGCACAGAAGCGGCACGCCGTCTCGAACGCGCCGATTTACAAGAGCATCGAAAAGATGTTTGGCGTGCGTGTGGCCGAAATTCAGCAGCACACCACTGCGACGCTGCTCGACGCAGAACTCGCCGACATCCTGCAAGCCCAACCTGGAAGCGCTGCGCTGCAGATGGTGCGTTTCTTCTACGATGCCAACCAGGGAATGATTCAGGCATCGATTAGCTACTACCCGCACGACCGGTACACACAGACCGTTCGTTATCGGGCCACGCCAACCGAAATCTGACTGCATCCGCCCTCGACCATGCGCCGCACAACCCATCTTCTCTCACTACGGCTGTCGCCGCCCGGCCTGAATGCCTCATGCCTAGTTGCCCGGACAGCCTGCGCGCATGGACAGCTCGGCGAAGAGATGACTCGCGAGAACCTGTACCGCACATCGCTTCAGTCGAGTCCTTCATAGCGCTTCGCGTTTCCCGTCAGGCTTCTTTGAATTAGGGCCGGCCTGACGGCACCCAACTACCACTCGAAAAATCAAGGAGACAAAGCATGAACGCCATGTTCCGCCTGGCGCTGGGAGCGCTCGCCTGTACGGTTACCGCGACTAYGCCTGCATTCGCAGCAGACCCGGCAGCAAACTACCCCACCCGCCCCATCAAGATGATTGTGCCGTTCCCTGCGGGCGGCACGACCGACACGCTGATGCGTCTGATTTCGCCCACGCTCATCAAGGAGCTGGGGCAACCCGTCGTCATCGAGAACAAGTCCGGTGCCTCCGCGACGCTTGGTGCCGATGCCGCGGCGAAGTCACCGCCTGACGGTTACACGTTGCTGGCCGGCAGCGCTCACCACACCATTGCTCAGTCGGTGCTGAAACTTTCCTACAAATTCGATACCGACCTGGTGCCCATTGCCATGACTGCCATCGTGCCGAACGTCGTGGTCGTCAACAGCAACGTCAAGGCGAAGACCATCCAAGAACTCGTTGCGGACGCGAAGTCAAATCCGGACAAGTACAACTATGGCTCGGCCGGCCCCGGCAGCGCGCACCACCTGATTGGCGAAATGTTCAAGCTGCGCACCGGTGCTCCCATCACGCACATTCCGTATCGCGGCAGTGCGCCGGCTGTGTCCGACCTGCTAGGCGGCCAGGTGCTCATCATGTTCGATACGGTGACCTCGGCGCTGCCCCATATCAAGTCCGGCAAGACCCGCGCCCTCGCCGTGACCACCGCCACTCGCTCCAGCGCCCTGCCCGACGTACCCACGCTGGCCGAGGCCGGCGTGAAAGGCATCGACGTCGGCACGTGGTTCGGCGTCCTAGCGCCCGCGGGCACACCGCAGCCCATCATCAACAAGCTGAACGCCGCCATCGTCAAGGCCGTTAGCGACCCGACCATCAGCAAGCAACTGCTTGCACAAGGCATCGAACCGCACCCGAGCAGCCAGGCGGAGTTCAAGGCGCTCATCACCAAGGAAATTGCCGACTTCAAGAACCTGGTCGCGCAGACCAAGTTGGTCGTCAACTGAGCGGCCTCTCCTTCGGTACTGCTGAGGGTCTCCCTTTCACTTCGTATCAGTAAGCCAAAACAGCATGACAACACAGCAAGTCTTTTGCGCCATCGAGAACGGCGTTGCCACCATCACTCTGGACAATCCCCCGGTCAACGTTGTGACGCTGACCCTCTCCCGCCAACTGGGTGAGACCCTGGACGCACTGGCTGCGAATGACGATGTCCGCGCTGTCATTCTGCGAGGCGCAGGTACCAAAGCCTTCTGCGCCGGCTCGGACATCGGAGAGTTCGTCGAACTCGAGCTCATGTCCCCCGGCCAAGTGGTACCGAAGAAGCTTAAGCGCCAGAACGAGATTTTCTTCCAGCTTGAGAACTTTCCAAAGCCGACCGTGTCCGCAATCGAAGGACTTGCCTTTGGTGGCGGTCTGGAACTCGCCTTGTGCTGCGACCTGATTGTGGCATCCAAGACCAGCCGCGTGGCACTGCCGGAAATCAAGCTCGGCGTCTTCCCGAGCAGCGGTGGCACCGTTCGCGCGACGCGTCGCATCGGCTCGGCACGCGCGAAGGAAATGATGTTCCTGGGCGAGCCTCTGGATGCCACAACAGCACTGTCTTGGGGTCTTATTAACCGTGTTGCTCCTTCCGGCCAAGCTCACACAATGGCACAGGAGCTTTGCGCCACCCTGGTCCGTCGCCCACGCCAGGCGCTGGCGCTCTGCAAATCCATCATCAATCTGTCCTTCGACCTCCCCATGCGCGAAGCCATGGACGTCTCCTTTGCCGCCAGCGATAAGGCGTTCAGTTCGCCCGAGTGTGCAGAGGGTGTGCGTGCCTTCTTTGCGAAGGGAGCACCAAACTACGAAGGCATTTGAATCAACGCTTGCTGTGTCATCCCGTATTAGTTGGAGGAAGTACAAATGAAACCGCTGGAAGGTCTTCGCATTCTCTCGCTCGAGCAGTTCGCTGCCGGCCCTTATGGTTCGATGTTCCTGGCCGATATGGGTGCCGAGGTCATCAAGATTGAGAACAAGGCGATTGGCGGAGACCCCTCGCGCCACATTGGCCCATACCATCTTGGCGAGGCGGACAGCCTGTTCTTCCAGGGCTGGAACACCAACAAGCGCAGCGTCGTCCTCGACATGAAGGCCGAAGATGACCGCAAAGTCTTCGAGAAGCTCGTAGCGGGTGCCGATGCGGTGGTCAACAATCTGCGGGGCGACCAGCCTGAAAAGCTCTCCATCTACTACAAGAGCCTCAAGCATCTGAATCCCAAGCTTGTCTGCCTGCATATCTCGGCATATGGTCGCAACAACTCGCGGGAAGCCTGGCCGGGCTACGACTTCCTGATGCAGGCCGAATCTGGCCTGATGGACCTGACCGGCGACCCATCTGGCGCCCCGACGCGCTTCGGTGCATCGGTCATCGACTACATGACGGGCATCACCGGCATGGTGGGGCTGCTGGGCAAGCTGCGCAGTGCTGACAGGACGGGAATCGGCGGTGATGTGGATGTCAGTCTGTTTGATGTCGCCTTGCACCAGTTGGGCTACGCTGGTACGTGGTACCTCAACGAAGGCTTTGTGTCTGGCCGCGTACCCCGCGGGGCTCACCTCTCGGTCACGCCGGTTCAAACCTTCCAGGCGGCAGATGGCTGGATTTACGTCATGTGCATGACCGACCGGTTCTGGGACTCGCTGCTTGAAGTGCTCGGCAGCCCCACCCTGCGCGCAGACGAGCGCTTCCAGTCACAGGCCCTCCGGCTTACGAACCGGGACGCATTGACCGTGGCGCTCGACAACGAGTTCAAGAAGCAACCCGTCGAGCATTGGCTCAATGTCCTGCGCGGCGTCCTGCCGATTGCCCCGGTCTTGAACTTGAAGCAGGCACTGGACAATCCGTTCGTCGAGGAAGTTGGCATGGTTAGCCAGGTCCCGCATCCGCAGAAGGACGACCTGAAGTTGCTGGCAAACCCGCTGAAGTTCGATGGTGAGCGTTTGAGTCAAAGCCCGTGCAATCCACTCGGCGCAGACCAGTCCATGGCACTGGCTCCGACCAAACAAGCCGCCTGACTGGCAGGAACCATGGGCATCACGCACCTGGGCAATAGGCTCAGGTGCATCGTATCTCCTGGCCAACGTGCAACACACATGGCTGCGCCAGCACCAGAAATACCGCCGCCGGCGTCCGCCGAAGACGGCACGGAGGCTTTCATGCTAAACCCCACGTCCGAGAACTCAGCACGGCTACGATGGCTCATCGTCATGCCGGCGGTGTTCCTGATGTACATGATTTCGTTCTTTGACCGAGTCAACATCGGGATGGCGCTGCCCCACATTACGAAGGAGCTGGCGCTCAATGAAATCCAAGCCGGATGGCTTGGCGGCTCGTTTGCATGGGGATATCTCGCTACGCAGCTGCTCGCCGGCTACCTGGCCCTCAAGTTCGGCTCGCGCAAGCTCATCGGCGTCTGTCTTGTGCTGTTCGGGGGCATCTCGATACTTACGGGATTCGCCAGAAGCTTCGAAGAACTACTCGCAATCCGATTCGCGCTTGGACTGGCGGAAGGGCCCATATATGCGGCATCCTCGATGCTGCTCACACAATGGTTCGTCAAGTCGGAACGCGGACGCGCCTTCGGCATCTGGAACCTAAGCGTTGCAGCCGGCGGCTTCCTTGCCGGCCCTATCTCCGCGGCCGTGCTAGCGCATCATGACTGGCGCATGATGATGGTCATCGAGGGCCTGCCGGCATGGATTTTCTGCCTTGTATGGTTCTACTCGATTCCGAAGAGCCTGCAATCCGCGAAGTGGCTCGCGGAGGGAGACCGCCTGAGCATCGAGAGGGAGCTCGCGGCAGAGCAAGCTTCCCACAAGGACAATAACACTTCGTCGTGGATTGTCGTATTCAAGGAGCCGTCCGTCTGGCTGCTGACGATTGGCTTCGCATGCAGCCAAATCATCCTCTATGGCCTGACGCTCTGGCTACCCACCATCTTCAAGTCGTTCAGTGGCGTCAGCGAGATGATGGTCGGCGTCCTCTCCGGCGCGCCGTTCATTATGTCGATGGTCGGGGTCTACTACATTACCAGCCGCTCCGACAAGCACAACCAGGAACGCCGCTGGCATGCGGCCATCCCGATGGTCATCTCTGGTCTGACATTGGTTGTCCTCGCTGAGATGCCTACTCATGCCCTGTACATCCAAATCGCCCTCATTTTGTGTGTGGGCTTCATGCTCAAGATGCCTACCCCACTTGTCTCTTCCTACTTGACAGAGATTCTCCCTCTCCAGAAGGCGATTCCTGCCGTGGGCGTGGTCGTCGGCGGCGGGAGCTTTCTGGGCCAGTTTCTGGGCCCCCTCATTGTGGGCTACGCCAAAGCACATTCCACTGGTTTTTCACTTTCGTTCGTGATTTTGGGATGTGCGGGGATTTTGGGTGGAGTCCTAATCATTGCCGCAAAATCCAGGACGACCACTTCCACAGTGAATGGCGCCGCCCAGGCAACAGAAGCTTGATTTGCACGGTCACGGAGGCTGAACGACGCAGTAGTCGCGTAGCCCCACGATGGGTGCCCAGTGGTGACGCGAAACCGGGCGCCCCATCCGCACCAGCTTGAATGAAGGCACACCTGGCGCTCGTGAGGTCCAGTCTGCCAAGCCACCCTCACGGGTGCTTGTCGGGCTCGCATGCGATGGGCAACGGCGTCTGGAAGAATGAAGGCGTCGACGCTGTTCCCAAGGAAGCGCCATGCGAGCGGCGACGTCTCATCACAGACAAGCCCGGCCATGACGGAATCGACAGACCCCGTTGCAGTGGTCGCCCCGTCCCTGCAGAGCACTTTGGTACAGGCAATCGGCCTGCACTGGCTCAACGACAATCAACGTTGAACACCGATTCGTACAAAGCAACATCAACGACCTGGCCTTCACCGCCGTTGCGCTCACGATGAGAAAGTGCCAAAAGCACTCCAATCACCCCATGTAGCGCGGACAGGGAGTCGCCAATGGATACGCCAACTCTTACAGGAGTGCGCCCTGGTTCGCCACTCAAATGACGCAACCCTCCCATCGCTTCGCCTATGACGCCAAAGCCCGGCCGGTCACGATACGGCCCGGTCTGCCCGTATCCGGAAACCCGAAGCATAATTAGCTTCGGGTTGACGGACTTCAACTCGTCCCATCCCAAGCCCCATCCCTCCAGCGTTCCTGGCCGAAAATTTTCAATTAGAACGTCGGCGGATGCAACGAGTCGTCGAACAACATCCTGGCCTTCCGGGGAACGCAAGTCTAGGGTGACAGACTGCTTGTTACGCGACTGTGCTGCCCACCAGACGGAAGTGTCATCATGCAGCATGCGCCACTTGCGGAGTGGGTCACCGTTCTGGGGGGATTCAATCTTGATAACTTCTGCTCCGAATTCTCCGAGCATCTTCGCCGCGAAGGGACCTGCGATTAGTTGTCCGAGTTCGACGACGCGGATTCCTTTCAGAGCCTGTTCCATTGCCTCACTACATTTGTCCTTGGATGAACAGAATGATGTGACATCCAGGCGCTCATAGCTTTGCGGTATTGTCACGCACCCTTTCCAAGCTAGAAAGGGTCGTAATCAGTTGCCGCAGTTGGAGCCCTGTGGCTTCAGGCCGCATAAGTGCTCGACGAGCTTCGTTGCCTCCGGTTGCAATGCATTGGGGTCCCTAACCCCCAACCACAACGAGCGGGCGGCCCACGGGTCCGATAGCCGGACAGCTCTTAACCCCGCGACCAGGATTTCCTGCCGTACTGCTCCCTCCGGCAGAATGCCAATGCCAAGTCCTGCTTCAATCATGCGGCAGATGCCATCGAAGCTCGTCACCTGAATCCGCAGCTTCAACACGCGCTCGAGCGCGGCCGCCGCCTCGCTCATGCGGTCCAGCAACGAGCTGCCCTGATTCAGGCCCACGAAATCATATTCGAGGGTGTGTGCAAACTGCACTTCCGTACGGTGAGCGAGAGGGTGCTCTGCCGGCACCAGCACCACGAGAGCGTCATCCCGATAGCGATACTTTTGCAGCCCTGGAGCGTGCACATTGTCAGCAAACACGCCTACGTCGGCCACACCATTCATCACCGCTTCCACAACCTCGTGACTCAGACGCTCCTCCAGGCTGATTCTGATGAGTGGCTCTTTGCTCAGGAATGCGGCGAGGTCCTTCGGCAGGAACTGCACGACTGCTGAGGTATTGGCCCATACCCGCACATGACCACGAACTCCAACCGAAAAATCGCCCATGGCACTGGCCATGCGGTTCACGGTCTCCAGCACGCTCTTTGCGTGCCTCACCAATTCGTGGCCCGCAGCGGTCAGCATGAGGCCGCGAGGCAGGCGGAGAAACAATGGGCAGTCGACCGTGCGCTCCAAATCGGCAATCCGCTTGCTCACCGCAGACATCGTCATATGCGCCTTTTCAGACGCACGTGTGACGCTGCCGTTCTCAGCGACGAGCAGGAAGATTCGGAGCGACTGAAGGTCGAAATGTGTTGGCTTGAGCACTGCGCCAGGCTCCGTACTAGTGGGGATGGTATGTTACTCCTCATATGGTCGCCTTTCCAATTGGGAAAGGGTCCTTGAGAGATGACTGATTTTCCAATGTGGGCGCACGTCAAAGAATAGTGCACTCACGAGCGGAATTACCCGCCGGGCAAAGTAGTAGGAGACACACATGCCCACAGTGCACTCGGCCATCCCTGCAGCCGCGCCAGTCGCGCGTTCCCACAAGGAGTGGTACCGCCATCTATACGTTCAGGTATTCATCGCCGTAGTAATCGGCATCCTCTTAGGGCACTTCTACCCAAATGCTGCCCAAGCAATGAAGCCTCTGGGCGACAACTTCCTGAAGTTGGTGAAGTTGATGGTTGCCCCGCTAATCTTCTGTACCGTCGTGCATGGCATCGCCAGTATGCGAGACATCAAAGCGGTCGGTCGCCTTGGTGGTAAGGCACTCATCTACTTTGAGGTAATGACGACGTTGGCCCTTGCCATCGGTCTACTCGTTGTCAACATAATGAAGCCAGGGGTCGGCATGCACGTTGACCCGACCAGCCTCGATGCGTCGTCCATTGCTGCCTACACGAAGGCTGCACACGAGCAGACAGTTGTCGGCTACATATCCCACATCATTCCCCACACGGTGATTGGCGCGTTTGCAGAAGGGGACCTCCTTCAGGTTCTCTTCATCTCCATCATCTTCGCGTTCGCGCTGCAGATGCTGGGGGAAAAAGGGAAGCCGATGCTGGACGTTATCGATTCAGCAGCGAACACTTTCTTCAATATGGTACGTATCGTCATGTACGTATCGCCTCTCGGCGCGTTCGGCGCCATTGCATTCACGATTGGGAAGTACGGCATCGGGTCATTGGCATCGTATGGTCAATTGCTTGCGACGTATTACCTCACCGCGGTGCTGTTCGTTGTGATTGTGCTTGGCGCGGTTTGTCGCTTAGCCGGGTTCAGTCTCTTTAGCTTCCTGAGATACATCCGCGAAGAACTCCTGATTGTCCTCGGCACGTCATCGTCCGAGTCGGCGCTTCCTCGACTGATGGCAAAGCTTGAGCGGCTTGGTTGCGACAAGTCGGCTGTCGGCCTGGTTGTCCCATCTGGATACTCGTTCAACCTCGACGGGAGCTGCATCAACATGACGGTCCTCGCCATCTTCATTGCGCAGGCCACCGACACCTACCTCTCCCTGGGGCAACAGATTACGCTGCTGGCTATTCTGCTCCTGACATCGAAGGGCGCGGCAAGCGTGAGCGGTGGCGCCTTCATCGTCCTCGCCGCGACCCTCGGGACGATTCCCGGCTTCCCGGTCGCAGGTCTAGTACTCGTTCTCGGCGTGTACCGGTTCATCTCGGAAGGCGGCGCCATCGTAAACGTCATTGGAAACGGCATCGCCACCATCGTGGTTGCCAAATGGGAAAAGGTCCTCGACGAGGAAACGCTCCAACGCGAGCTTAAGCAGGGCCCCGATTTCAGTTAAGTAGTAATGGTTCCGAGCCGGGGCATCTGACTGCCAGCTCGTGAGCCAAGTCAATGAGGAAAGCATCATGGACGCCAAGAAGATATTCATCCAGGAAGTCGCGACGCGCGACGGATTCCAGAACGAGGCAAAATTCGTAGCGACGGAGGACAAAGTAAGCCTCATCAACGCTCTCAGCGCGTGTGGCTATGCGAAGGTCGAAGTGACCTCATTCACCTCGCCAAAGGCAATCCCTGCCCTACGCGATGCCGAGGCCGTGATGCATCTCATCACCCGTCAGGACTGCGTGGTGTACACGGTTCTGGTTCCGAACGTCCGTGGAGCGGAACGAGCCCTTTCCTGCAACGTCGACGAAGTCAATCTCGTTATGTCCGTCAGTGAAAGCCACAATCGAACAAACCTTCGTATGTCCCGGGAGCAATCCTTCGCCCAGCTGTCGGACGTCATCAAAGTGGTCCGCAGCACCCCAACCGCCATCAACGTATCCCTTTCGACAGCAATGGGTTGCCCGATGGAAGGGGACGTACCTGTCGAAACCGTACTCGGCTGGATGCAACGGTTCGCGGACTTGGGCGTTCATGGGGTGACCTTGTGCGACACCACCGGAATGGCGTACCCATCCCAGGTCAAGGCTCTGTGCGAGGCTGCTAAGTACCGATGCCCGTTTCTCGAACTGACGCTCCACTTCCACAACACTCGCGGCCTGGCCCTGGCTAATACCCTTGCAGCTCTGGAAGCTGGCATCGACCGATTCGATGCGTCCCTGGGYGGACTCGGTGGGTGCCCCTACGCACCTGGGGCCACGGGAAACGTCTGCACAGAAGAACTCGTGCACATGCTAGAGTTGGACGGATACGATACCGGCGTCGACCTAGCCGCCATCCTCTCCGCCTCAGCCCGATTACCTTCCCTCATTGGCCACGATGTTCCGAGTCAGTTGCTTAAGGCTGGTCGACGTTCGGACCTTCACCCGATGCCGGCAACCGATAGCCTACCGGAGCAGAAAGCATTCGCGACATGCGCTAACTAAGTGCCGCTGCTCAGAATTACTGTCGGCCAACGCACACTACGTGCGTTGGCAGATTTCGTTGACGGCAGGCAGTCATCTCGATTCAACGAGTAAGAAGTACCAGTTTACGTTAAGCGCTCAGCGTTGAACTGTTGAGCCACCTCGATACTTGACACCCCGGCCGAATGTCTCAGCAGCCAACCATCGAGAGGGGACCTCGCCCCACTGCTAACGCAGGACACTTCTCGCGCAACCCTGAATGCTTGCGCAGAGGATGGCCGCCCAAGGTTTAGGCTCGCTCACGAAACCTCCCCTCCGCAATCGTGTCCATCACGGAACGAGTGACCGCAACGACCAACGGGACGCGCGGCTCGCCCGCTCCCGTTCCGGTATCCCTAAGCAGGAGGGGATGCCAAGCAAAAAGAGCCAGTGCACATGACGGGCAACTGGCTCTGAAACCACAAAATCAGTGGTCGGCACCTACAAGCCTTTGCTCCAACGCCGAGCGGATGTAACGAGCCGCGTCAGCTGAAGCGACGCATCCTCAAGCAGGCGCCCAGCGTTCTCCATCGCATAGCTCAACGATACCGGGCCCTGCTGGATTGAAATACACCCGTCAAAAGCCTCCGTCAGTGCAGCGCTACTATCTACCGCCCCGGAAACTAGGGAAACTGGAACGCCAGCATGCCGTGCCAAGTCGGCAATAGTCGCTGGCCCCTTGCCCATCATTGTCTGAGCATCTGAACGCCCTTCTCCCGTAATCACCCAGTCGAACTCACTCAACCCCTCCTGCAATCCGGCTGCACTCAATACAAAGGACGCACCCGATACCAATTCAGCTCCCAATAGGCGAAGCGCATAGCCAATTCCGCCGGCAGCTCCACTGCCCTCTTCGTTTGCAAAGTCCTGACCCGCAGCCGACGTGCATCGCTGTGCAAATCGCTCCAGCGTCGCATCGACCGCAGCCAGGGCTTCCACGCCCTTTTGCGGCCCAAACACATAGGTTGCTCCCGTTGGGCCGCAAAGAGGAGCATTAACATCTGAAAGACCGATGAGTCGAGCGCCCGCAAGAGCAGGTGGCTGCTCGTAGCGGACATCACGGATAGACTCAAGATTCTCTAGGCACGGCGACAGCGTATTGCCGTTTGCATCGGAAAAGCAGAACCCGAGCTCCGCGAGCAGACCCGCCCCAGCCTCATTGGTGGAAGATATTGAGACTTGTATAAATCATGACAACCGATTTGAGTCTGACGCGTTATCTGACCAAGGCGTTGATCGGGAGTCGATTGCATGGCTGGGAAGATGGACGAAGCGACCAGAAAGCGGGTTCGCGCTGGACGGATGCTGTTAGCGAACAAGCCGGTCGCGGMGGTTGCGGCTGCGGTGGGCGTGGCTCGGCAGACGGTGTACACGTGGAAGGCGCGACTGGACGAAGGCGGCATCGACGCGCTGCGCACCATGGCCCGTGGACGGCCGTCGTTGCTCGACGATGCCCAGCGCGAGCAGTTGTGTCGTGCCTTGCTGCAGCGCCCCACCGAGCATGGCTTTGGCACCGAACTGTGGACGCTCAAACGGGTGCGTCTACTCATCGAGCAACGCTTCGGGGTGTCATACAACGAGGCCCATGTCTGGCGCATTCTGGATTCGCTCGGCTTCTCGCCCCAACGCCCAGACCGACGCGCTATCGAACGCGACGAGGACGCGGTGCTGGCGTGGAAGCAAAAGACCTGGCCTGCGCTCAAAAAAARTGTACGCGGGAGCAACGGCTGATCGTCTTTATTGACGAGTCTGGGCTCTCGGAGCGACCCACGCGCGTGCGCACCTGGGCGCCGAAAGGTCAAACGCCAGTCATCCAGTTTCATTTCAACTGGAAACATGTCTCGGCCATCGCGGGCCTGAGTTATCACAACTGCCTGTTCCGCCTTTACGACGGCGCGATCAAGAGTGCACAGATCGTGGAGTTCCTCAAGGCGCTGTGGCCAACTTCTGCCCACACTCGCTCACCGAACTCAAAACGACCGCCCGCAATCGGCTGCGCAGCGCACAACAACGCGCCAACATCATTGCCGCGTGCTGGAAGCAGGCCGAGTTGTGGTGATGTCATCATTTATACAAGGATCAATAGGTCAGGTTTGGATGCAAATTAACACATTGACGCATGCTTGGAGATGAAGGTAACGCCGCACGTGGCACAAAACACCTCGGGACGACGCTCGGACCGTTACTGGTGCCATTGCTCGCAGTGGTGGTTATGCCATTCGCAGCCAACGCGCAAGCTGATCGAGCAGGGCTTTGGCTGGGTCAAGACAGTGGGGCGCATGCGTCAGGTGATGGTGCGCAGCCTGAAGAAGGTCCACCAGCGGTTTGTCCTGAGCATGGCCGCCTACAACCTCGTGCGCATGCGCTCGCTGGGACGAATCCGTCCGCAGTTGCAGTAATCGCTGCAATGGGGCCTGGAATCCGGCCCCCAGTCACTGAAAAAGATGATGAGGTGGCGCAGAGCTTCCGGACTGTGAAAAAAGCGGGGCACAAGAACCGCAGAGGGGAAGGTTCATCGTTTGTTTCAGCAGCCTGTTAGGGACCCAAGGATCGCAGATCACCGCGCTCAAAGTGTGCTGAAGAGTTCCGCCACGCTGATCCGCAGCGCCGTGGCCAACGCTTCGATCGCGTCCAGCGAGGGGTTGGCAGCGCCGGTCTCGATCCGGCTCATGTAGGTGCGGGCAAAACCCACATGATCGGCAAAGGCTTCCTGAGACAGGCCGGTGGCTTGGCGAAGTTCACGAATGCGCTTGCCAAAGCGACGGCGTAGGATCGTTTTCATGGCCCCTACTGTGGGAGGGGGCACACTAATCGGCCACACACTAATCGTGACATTTCGGGCGCGGTTGGCTATGCTATGTCGGCGTCGGCAACCCCTTGCCAGCGCCGAACCGGAGCACACTCTCACCATGAGCGGCATGTTTGTCCTCTGGCAAACGGCACGCCACGCCGGCGATCTCGCCCGGACGGCCGCGCCGTACCACGCCCTAGGCGCCACCCTGGCGCAGCGGCCGTTTCGCCTTCCTGCTCCTCAGCAGGCTGCCGCGCTGCAACTGCAGCGGCTGGTGGCGGCCTACCTGCAATACCAGGAGGGCCAACTGGCCCACTACCAGGCAGCCGTACAGTGCGTGGCCGCCTGTACCGCCTACTGGCAGGGCAGAGGCGCGCTGCCGTGCCACTGGCGCCGGATCCGCAACCAGGTGCTGCGCTTTGAATTCAGCCTGGCACGTCCACTGTTTCTGTCGAGCCGCGTCTACGCGGTCACGCAGGATCTGTATCCCTATATTTCACACTGTAGTCTGGGAGCATCGCTATGACGATCGGCTTAGCCGTCTTGGCCGTGGGCGTGCCCATCGCGGCATTCTTCATCTGGGTTGCCCGGAACAGTCTTCGCGCACAGGAGGCGGAACGGGCGGAGCGCCGTGGGCGCAGCTGCCACTGCGGGCGCCGGCAGACCAGCGCCGACCACCAACTGCCTCCATAGCCCTCTGGCAAGAAAGACAGCCGAGGCTTATCGGTGTCCGATCCATCCCAGGGCACAATCGCCAGGCACGAGCAGCACAGTGCCCAGTGCCCAGCGGGTGGGCTCCACCACGGTCACAACGCAACCGGTCGCATCGACTAGGTCCGTGGGAATTGGTAAGCCAGTGGTCATTGTCAACTTCGAGTGTCTGAGCCCACTGCACTGCGGGGCAGACTACGGCATGGCAACCAGTGTTTCACGACCGACCGGTCAAAATCCCGAGCGTTTTTTCCTAGGCGCGACAGTGGTAGCGTCGGCGGTGGGCGATGGTTTCGTTGGTCAAGGGGGTATTGGACAAGTCAACTGTGCTACGGGGCAAGAAGCTCGCCTGAACTGGCGAGCGGCTGTGGCACGCTGGCAACCTTGTCAAATCAAATTCAATAGATTACTCTGTACGCACTTTTCGCCCTTCTGGGCATCGACATTGGCGCTGCGCGCCACGATTGGATGTGGTACGGCTATCATGGGCCTTGGGCGCTTAGCAATGTAAGCGCTTGCCTTAGTCGCCGTCGTCCATTTTTGGGGCCAATCCGGGCGGGCTGTCTAAGTCCGTCCAGTTCTCATCTCCCGCCTGCAGTGAACTTGGTAATTTTGCTGCGGGTATCTCCCGTTTTCCTGGCTTCTTCCATCCCTTCGCAACCTTCCTGAACCGTACGCAAAGGGTTTCGCATGCCCTAGTGCCGRCCACTTTCGGCGCTCTCTGGCCGTACCGGCAGCGTCGATACGCTCTGCGCAACAACTGGGATGGGGCGGCGCTTCGCACTCTAAGCGCTTGCCTCAGCTACCGCTTGTCCATTTCTTGGGCCAATCTGGGCGGGCTGTTCCAAGTCCGTCGATGCTCATCTCCTACCGGCAGTGAGCTCCGCAACTCGCTGCGGCTATCCCCCTTTTCCTTTCTTCTCCCATTCCTTCGCAACTTTCCTGAGCCGTAGTCAGAGGCGTTTTGCACGCCCTTGCACCACTTCCACTCTTGCCGTTTCGCTGCGACCGCAATCGGCAGCGTCATAAGGGGTTCCTAGCCCTTCCCCCTAGTGATGTACTCAGGACAGCCTGAGCATGGCCGGACTGTATCTGGCGAGTTCGTCTGCACTCTCAAAGCAGGCATCCAACGAACGGAACTCAACCGTTGCCGTTGGGAAGGTAAGGAAGGTGGACGTAGGGCTCCGCCTCACGTAGTCCCGGCATGTTGTCGCCAAAACGCCGGTGTGTGCCTGACGGGACGCACCGGCCCGCTGGTGGTGCCGAAGCTTGTCGCTGTACCCGTACCGCGTGCCCGAGGGTTCCGGTGCCAGGGCTGGTTTAGCCAGCCGCAGTTAACACTGACCAAAGTTAACACCGACTAAGTGAGGAACCCAATGAAGTTCGATATTTTTGTGGACCTGATGCGCCTGGTTGAGCGCAATCGGGATGGCTCGTATGCGACCCAGGCGGCCCGCAGGGAAGTGCTCGCGCAGGTGGCTCATGATCTCAAGGACATGGGCTTTCGATCGCTTCCTGCTACTGGGTTGAAGCCAAAGCATGTTACAGCGCTGATCGAGCGTTGGCAGGCCTCCGGCATTGCTGTGGGGACCATGAAGAACCGTATGTCACATGTGCGTTGGTGGGCAGAGAAGGTCGGCAAGCGGAATTGCGTCCCGCGTACCAATGCCGAGCTGGGCATTGGCAGGCGCAGGTATGTGACCAACGTTTCGAAGGCACTGGTGCTGGCTTCGGGGGATATTGAGAAGATTGCCGATGAACGTCTGCGCTGTTCTGTAGAGTTGCAGCAGGCTTTTGGGTTGCGCAGAGAGGAGTGCCTCAAGTTTCAGCCGAGGTATGCGCTGGCAGGCGTGACGCCGGATGTAGTACGGGAGATTCAGCTCAAGCCGACCTGGTGTAAGGGCGGTCGGGCACGTGCTGTGCCTGTCACGAATGAGCGTCAGCGGGCTGTGCTTGCGCGTGCGGTTGCGCTCTCTGGAAGCGGCTCCATGATCCCCAAGCATCTCAAGTACATCGACCAGCTCCACCGCTATATCTGGGCTGTTGAGAAGGCTGGCATGTCGAAGCTACATGGTCTTCGGCATCAGTATGCCCAGCAGCGCTATCACCAGCTCACCGGCTGGCTTGCTCCCGCCGCAGGTGGACCAGTGTCGGCACAGCTCACGCCGCAGCAGCGTGCCGTGGATCGTGCAGCACGACTGCGGGTGTCAGCCGAGCTGGGCCACAATCGTGAGGAAATTACGGCAGTTTATCTGGGCCGCTAGCGCATTGTCTCGGCCTTGTTTGACGCCATTTACTAAGTCGCGGCAGCCCATTTGTTTGGAAAGCAGCGTTGTGTCGTGCCTGTTGTACAACCCTGTCCTTTTACGAAAGAGAGTGACACCTTGTCAGATCTATTGGAACATCAATTCATTCACTTGCTTGAGCGCGGCGCGGTGGGATTCGTCGAGCTGGTGCCGGCGCCGGATTGCTGGTATGTGCGCATCAATGGTTGGCAGTGGTTGCGCTCGCCTCGCGAGTGCCCATACCGATTCTTCCCGTTGGAAAGGACCTTGGCGTACCTGCGCGACCTGGGGTGCGGGCGAGTGATGGTGGATCTGAGCACCTGGCCAGACACGCCATAGTCCTGATTTCCCTCGGTCGTGTCCCCTTTTGTCGAGGGATGGATCATTGAGCCAAGGGGGCAGCGAAGCGAGCGAAGATAGGCGATGATTTGTAATAGCCTAGACTAAATCTGACAGTGGTTGGTTATCCATGCCGCCGCACATCGGTGCGAAGGGCGTAGCCCAGAGTGCCAGTGTGCGGCGGAATCCACAAGGAGTCCGCCATGACTCAGGAACAGAAAGTCATCCGTGCCAAGGTCAGAAAGTCATCCGTGCCAAGGTC
>NZ_JBFTNE010000152.1:0-12528 GCF_056397325.1 Cupriavidus sp. 05N39 | reverse complement strand
GTAGAGGGCCAGGGTACGGCGAAGCTGATGGCGCGTGAACGGCCACTGCTGCCCGACCGCGTACTTCGGCTCGTCTTCCCACGCGCGGTGCATGTCGACACGCTTCAGTTCAGCGATGTCCTCGACCGTGATTGTCGGGAAGACGCGCTCACGAAAGGCTTCGATATCGTTATGAACGGTACTCGCCGCCCGGTTTGCTACGTACCCCAAACGCAGCCCCATCCGGCAGAACAGCAGGTGCGAACCGTCCGTCGATTCGGCGTAGCCCTGCGCGCAGTGCGCACGGTGTGCCTCGCCCGACAGCCGTTGCGCGAGCCTGACGGCACGGGCAGCGAGCTGGCTGGTCACCCAGCATGCGCGCCTGGAACGACCGCCCGACAGCTTGGTCGTGATGCCCTCGATCGTGTAGTGCGTCACGCCATCCAGACGGGTCTCGCTCAGGCAGTTGTACGGCAGGTTCTCCGCTTCTGCCGCACGCATGCCGGTGAACGACAGGATGACAAGCTGGCATAGCCCGCCGATCGCCGCTACAAGAAACGACACAACGTAAGGGGAGTCCTTGCACCCGAAGTGCAAAGCAGTCCTCGCCAGTTCCACAGAGACGCCCGGCCTCTCTCCAGCGTACCTGCGTGCGAGGTAGTCCGACAGCATGTCAGCGACGCCCTCTGCGATGCTGAGGTCATGCTCACAGGCCGACAGGAAGTGCTGGTAGATCCGCGTCGGGATGACAGGGTGTTGTGAGTATCCAGCACGTTGCGCGAAGCGCTCGAGCAGAGGCTTGTGCAGTTGGCCCAGTGGTACGCGCAGCCCTGTGGTCCCGACGCCCAGACGGTGAAGCTTTACCAGAATCGAATGAAGGATCTGGGCCTTCGTCTCCATCCCGGTTTGCGCCGCATAGTCCAGAACAACAGCGACAGTGGACAGGCCCTCGTAGAGCGTAAGCTGACGTGCGGCGGCAAAGAACGCGAACGCCCTCAGGTGATTTGAACGAGCGTGTAGCGTACCGGACGCCGGGACCGTATCGGTAACTTCGTGCATCAGAAAGTACATCACCTGCTTCCACTGACGCGTAGTCGCCTCTGAAAGGGCGCGACTCGCGCCGTCAGGCAGGTGTCCCCTGAAATGGATGTGGGTGCGACGCAGTCCGATCGTATATGCCTGGATGTCCCAGGCGTCGTCACCAAACAGCGAAACCGCGTTTCCAGCCTTGTCGCGCGTGACGACCGTATCATCCTCGACCCGATACCAGTCGGGGCACTCAGCGATCGGTGAGATCAGCGTGTTGTTCATGCCACTCCCAATTCGTAAAGCTGGTCGAGCTTCGTCGACCAGAAAGCGTCCAGGTTCCCCTCAATATCAACGTCCTGCTCGATCTGATTGACCAGCGCGGCGTCGCGCTTACGCAGTTCATCCAGCAGGAAGTCAACGCGGCGCAGCACCGCGCCGAACGAGCTGTCGTACTGCTCGACCGATCCAGCACGCCCACTCACGAGCCTGATGCAGTGACGGCAGCCCAGCAGCTTGCGGATGTCGGTGGCGTCGGCGTGCACGCGGTACTGGTCGCAGAAGAGGCACCCTTCGGTCGAGCGGCAGTCAGGCTGCACGGTGACCGAGTCCGCGATCGGTGCAGGCTTGTGGAACCCGATGCAGATGCCCACCGCGCCCCTGATGCTGCCAGCTGGGTCGTCGCCGGGCTTCAGCACGGTCTTCTCGACCGAAGCGAGGAACGCGCCCATCTCAGCCTTGTGCGCGGCATCCGTACCGTTGGAGTACGAGCGCAGCGCCGTGACCAGCGAGTGCCCCATCAGCGTGGCTGCGACGACAGGGCCGTGGTTGCTCACCGCCCAATCCTGTTTCACCGCACGCCATTGACGTGCGCTAATGCGTGGCAGCACGATCCCGAACGTGTCGAGTCGACGGTAAAGCTGAACCAGAAACTGGGGTGAGAGACCCACTGGCTGTCGTCTCTGTGCAGAACACCCGACTACCATGAACAGTCCGTCGTAGTCTGCGTCCTGCACCAGATACTCGCGCAATGCCAGATACGCCTTGAGCTTCGGCATGAAGCCCAGCGAGACGGTGAACGTAACGTCCCTACCGCCTGCACGGTACTTGACCTCACGAAACTTCTGACGTGCAACCGACGCATCCTGCAGGCTCGCGGCAAACTCCGGGCTCCACCTCATGGCCAGCAGTTGTGCGGGGTTGACGCCCGTTTCGGCCAGAAACAGCGCGGCAAAGCAAAAGACCGCCATCGAAGCATGTGAGCGACGGATCGGTGACTGCGCGTCCTCGTTCGCCGCCGCAAAATGTTTAGCCGCACGCGTCGCGATGTCCCCCGAACGCTTAAAAGGGTTTTTAGCGCCAGCCTCCGCCATGCGCATCGTGAGTTCTTCCCGGGTGCGCGGCTCTCCCGTTTCCAGATTCCAGCCGGCCAGGCCGTGCGAGCCGTCGCCTTCGCGACGATGGTGTCTGTACGGAACAAGGCAAAGACTCTCACCTCGCGCGGTAGTCACGTGCACCGGGTACGGCTTGAAGTCGAGCACCAGCGTGCTGATGCCGCTGAAGAGCGCGTCAGCCCACGCGAGCAGGGCGGCTTGTGCCCCGGCGTCAGGCACAGCCGTCGGCACAGAAGCATCCAGTTGACGGCGTAGCACCTTCTCATCGGCGCAGAAGTCGTCGTTTCGAAATAACTCACGTAGCATCGACAACAGATAACGCTGATTGGTGCCGACGGAATTGCGCTTCAGGTTGCCCAGCGAGACCTGTTCGCGCTTCTCACGGAAGTAGCGATGAACGGCCTCCGCCGTAGCCTTCTCGTGACAAAGCGTCTGATGCAAGCCCTGCCTGTCGGCCCAGTTGACGAACTCAAGCACGACGCGCAAATACATGGAGATCGTCTCCGGGCGCCTCGTGCCAAGGGTCATACGCCCGGAAATCTGGGTCACCAGCAGGCGCACGACCCTGGCGCGTTCGCTGCTGAAGCTTGAGTGCTCGAAAGTGTGTCGCGTGCGCTGCGGACTTGACGTGTCACGCGTCAGATAGCAGATCTGACCGATATCGGAACGGCTGTTGGTGCCTTCCCACTTGAGCAGCGCGCGCTCGGGGTGCAGCAGTGTTGTGCCCTCCGCGAGCGGCATGTGCACTTCCTCGTACTGGCGACTCATGCTGCCACCGCCGTGTCGAGGGTGCGCGCAACCAGCGTCGACAGATGCGCGCCCCAGCCGTCCTGTACCGCGTCGAACAGCTTGCAATTCTCGCGGTAAGCGAGGTAGCGCTCGGTCGTAGACGGTTGTACGTGCCACATCAACTGCCGCAACTGATCGAGCGCCCGCGTGTACTTCGTCTCATTCGCTGTCATCGTGTCGACCATGTTCAGCCCGAAGGTGGCGCGCAGGTCGTGGAAGCTGAACTCGTACCTGGGGTTGCCAAGCTGCACGCGCATCACGGGCAACAGTTCGTCCCTGATGAACTGGCGCACGGCCTGCCCGGTCTTGACATGGCGGCGTACCTGCGGGCCAGCGCTGAGCGGGGCACGCGACGCGCGATCCTCGTAGAGTGGCGCACCGCGATGGCTCAAAAAGAGCGGCTGGTCGGGATGATCGCCGCCGTCTGCCAGCTGGCGACGCTTGCGAGCACGATCGCTGTGCACGTAGATGTACAGCCGCTCGTACAAACCGCGCGGCAAGTGCAACACGCCCTTGACTCCGCCCTTCGTGTCGATGCCCGTACCCGGCCCGCAGGCGAGACGGATGTCGTCGCCGTGATACCCGCCAGGCTTGCGCATCACGTGTTTCGCTCGCACGGTCAGTACCGTCTGGATACGAGCGCCTGTCAACAGCGCGAACAGATGAACGAGCGTCATCTCGGTGTTGCCGAGTGCGGCTAACGATTGGAGCAGCACCGACTGCTCGGAAGAGGACAGTGGGCGCAGGCGACCGCCGTCCTGAATGTGATCGTCCCACGGGTCTTCGGCGCGCCGACCACTGATCGACAGGTCGGTAGTCTTGACCTCGACCGCGCGGCTGAAGCCCTTCTGGTCCTTGAACTCGATGAAACGGCCAGATTCGACCCACGGCGCGTTTGCGGGCCTGAAGCCTGCTTCGGCCATGAGCCAGCGATAGAAACGCACCACGGCACCCATACGACGCCTGGCAACGCCCGGAGACAGTTCGCCTGCCTGCACAGCCAGCCTGATCGAGGCGCTGTAGCGGTAGGTGGGCCGTTGCCGTTTGTTCGCGGGGAACATCAGCCAGTCGACGTCCTCGTCATCGAGATAACGACGGAACGCCACCAGGTCGTCTGCGATGCTGGCGAACGTCAGCATGTTTGGCGACGACTTCGACTCCATCATATCAATGAGCCAGACGTTTGCCTCAGCCCACGGCGCGCCGTCAGCGAGCCGGACAACGGGAAAGAGAGGGAAAGTGCCTGCGATCCACTGCGGGCGGGCGTCGCGTCGCCTGCCGGTGTCAGGGTCTGCGAGTGGGACCGTGTGATAGATAGTGCCGCCCTCGGAGGCGGTGATGCTGACCGGCGTCGCACCGGGTGTGTCGCGGTCAACGACCTCGGTCAGCGGCAGTTGCCGGATGGTCGTTCGTCTTGCTGTCATCGTGCAGATCCTCTGCTGTGTTTGTGCGGGTGTCCGCTTTAACACAGCCTGCGAGTATCCGGAAATCGTTCTTCACTTGCGCATATCGAGTAGTCGTTCAGGTCGAAGCGCACGTAGGGCGTCTTGCCGACCTTGACCTCAAGCTGCTCCTCCACGGGATACGGGTTGTCCGGCAGCGCCAGCAGCAGTGGCTGCTCCTTCTCGAAGGCCTCACGTACCGTCATGGCGCGATCCTCAGGACATGGCCGGTCGGCCGCCTGGTTGCGGCACCAATGCTCGGCCTGTGCGTTTAGATCGTCCAGACCGGTGAAGGTACGCGCCGCGAAGAACGCGTCGCGTACGTGGCGAATGGCCCGCTCCACGCGACCTTTTTCATTACCGCGCGCCACCGCCACCGGGCGCGGCTCGAACCGGTAATGCGCGGCGAACGAGAGCAGCGTCGGGTGGAAGCGGATCGCATCGCCCTGACGTTCGAGCACCGCGCTCTTGAGATTATCGTAAAGAATGACCTTGCCTAAACCACCCCAGTGGGTGAAGGCCCCGACGTGGCCGCGCAGGAAGTTCTCCATCCGGGCGTCGAGACAGAAACGCAGATAGATGTCGCGCGAGTACGAGAGCACCATCACGAAGGCCATCAGCGGCCGGCGTGCCCGGCCAATCTCCATGTGGCCGAAGTGCGCCCAGTCGCATTGAATCTCCTCTCCCGGTAGCGTGCGCAGACGAAGGAATGCTTCGGCGATCGGGCGCGGGCGGTACTGCGCGATCAAATGCCGGAAGTGGTCCGGCGCACCCTTGTATCCACGCTCGCGAACCATCGAGTACAGGCGGCTGGCTCTGAGCGAAGGGAACTTCTCCAGCGTCTGCCGGATGAACGCCAGGTACGGCTCGATCATCGACGGGCGCGGCGGCGGTCCGTGCCGCGGTAGCCCAGCATGCGCAAGCACACGCTGCACCGTCTCGTGATGCACGTGCAACTGCTTTGCGATGGTGCCGCAGCGCCACTTCTCGACGTGGTAGTAGCGCAGGATCTGCGCCTCTAGTTCAGCTTTTATGGTCATCAGGGACTTCTCCGCGTTCGAAACGATAAGTACGACGCGGACCACGACGACGCAGATGGCCTGTGCGCACGAACGGTGGCAGCGGGCAGCCGCAGCAGTGACAGCACTGCGTTGCCGGCACCGCCGTCGCACGATCGCCTGCGTCAACTGCAACGGCGACGTCTGTCGGGTCCGGTCGCAGTACATCATTCGCAGGGGGAGTGGGTGAACCGTGATGCGTCACGATCTCTTGTTGAGCCCGGTGGCGTCGGGCTCGCGCAGCGTGGGCAAAGCGCCCGCGACGGCTACGCTGATAGCGCCGGCCGGCTTCGCGCACGTTGGCGCGGCGGGCCTCTGCGGCACAATCACGGCAATAGCGATTGCCGCGGTCACAGCGGCGGCAAATGAAGACCTGCGCCCGGCAACAGGCACACATGAACAGGCGGCCCGTGGGCTGCATCGACGCTCCTTGATGAACGCCGAAGGCCATCGACAGACCGCACCTGCCATGCAATACTTGGCGCGCACGTGCGCTCCGGACCCAATATCCGGAATCGGTGTCGGCGCGGTATCGGTTTGACTCGCGAGGTCTGTGTGGCCGATGCCGCGCCGGTTGTTTCCTCGGCGACCCCCCTTTTTATCACGCGCCAGACTGTCCACATGCGCCGCGACGCTGGGCGCGTCTCCAGTCGCCCTACGGGCTCCCTACGACGCGCCCAGCGTCAAAACCTTTTCCATCGTTACTTGGTATCGCAACGCCGCCGGCATCGGACGCCGCCAGATTTACGCGGATTTACACCACCATCGACACCGCTGGTGCGTATCGGGCTGGTGGTGGCGGACACCTTCACGATGGTGGGAAGCAAGCCGCGTCCGACCTACTACGTATCGCCCCTGCAGCGGCGGCTGATGCAGCTCGCAACGATAGAAGGGGCGCTGGGCGCTTAGGCTCATTCGTGATTGCCTGAAGCTCGGCAGTGAGGCGTTCCTCACGCTGCAGACGCAGACCGATGAGGCCCGCCCGACGATTTGACGCCGGACGCGTCGTGAGCGCCGAGGCCATTGCTTCCACCGTCTGGGTCGCCCGCCATGCGCTCACGCGCGCGATGCGCGACGCCGACCGGGATGATCTCGCCGACCATGTCGCCTTGGCCGTCGAAAGCCTCGACGTGGCTCGCGCTACTGCGGTGCGAGCCGCCGGCGTCGCCCGAGGCGTTCGACCATGCTGGACAGGTCGCGATCGCGCAGATCACGGCGCTGCAGTTTCATGCGCTGGACAGGGAGACCAGCGATGCGGTGCGGGACGTGCTGTGGATCCTGCAGCACGTCCATGCCGCCGGCGTGGCGCAGTAGGCGATACTGCGAAGCGCAGCAGGCGGGCGGTCCCGCGCGGCATAATGGCTCCTCATCGCGCCAGCGCACCGCACTCTGAGGAAGACACCGTGAGCATCGCCCAGTCCCACTACAACCTGCTGGTCAGCGCCCACGACGAGGCTTGGGAAGGCCTTTCGTGGAGCGTGGACAAGGACCGGCTCTTCGAATACACCAGCGACATCGTCCGCAATCGCTTCCTGCCGCTCAGCGATGACACGTTTCATGTCCTGCAGTCGCTGCCCACGGTCTTCGCATACGAGCGCATGTGCCGCAAGGCGGCACGCGTGGGTCGCATCACCGGGATCTCGCACCGTAACGATGGCTATGGCGTGGCCTTCGAGTTTGATCCGGACATCGCGCCCATCGCGCCCGAGCAGCTCGAAGCCCTGCAGCACCCGCTCGATATCGAACGCAGCTTCGAGCTGAACCGCACGCACTGGGCGGTCAAGAACGTCGCGCTGGCGAGCGTGCTCCAGCAAGCGGGATTGCTCTTGCCCTCGGCGACGCTCTTTGCACCCAAGGCACCGATCGTGTTTCTATCGTATTCCCACGACTCGGTCGCGCACAAGGCGTGGGTCGCCCAGCTCGGCATGGACTTGCGGGCCTACGGGATCGAGGTGTTGCTGGACCAGTGGGACACGCGGCCGGGGGATGATCTCGCGCTCTTCATGCGGCGCGGCGTCATGCAAAGCGATTACGTCGTGATGGTCTGCACCGAGCCCTATGTGAGCAAGATTCTCGGCAACATGGGCGGCGCAAGCTTCGAGCACATGCTGGTGATGGGGCAGCTCATGCAGGAATTGGGCACCAGCAAGTTCATTCCCATAATCCGCCAGACCGCCATGCCGCGCCAACTGATTCCGGCGTTGGCCACGCGCGCCTATGTCGACCTGTCCACCGATCTCCAGTACCGCGAACGCGTCGAGGAGCTGGCGCGCGGCATCCACAACCAGCGCCCGGCGCTGCCGCCGCTGGGCCGCCCGCCGGTGCCACCACCGCCTGTCCGGTAGGAGTACCCCCAAACCATAGGAAAAGCACATGACCTCACTGACGACCGCCGATGCTCTGCGACTCGCGATCAACGTGCTACGCGACGCAGCAGAGTCCCGCACCGTCGAGTGCCGAGCTGAACGAAGCGACTGCGGGGCTGCATGCCGATGCAGCCGATACGCTGGAAGCATCGCTTGTCGACCTGAAAGACCACGAATAGGAAAAGGCAGCGCTACCCGAGTCGTCGCGCACTATCCTTGGATAGGCGCTAAGCGTCGCTTCTCTACTTGCCAGCAGTCGGTACCTTGCGCGCTCGTGTACTGGTCCCTCCCGTCTTTTCGGCTTCCCCGCTCGGCTCGCCCAGGCCCTCGCCCCTCGCGTCATCCTGGACGCGCCGCTGCTTCAGCTCGGCCTGCGCAGCACTGGCCAAGCCCACCGATTCGACCAGGCGTTCGCGCGTGAGCTGATGTGCGGCGATCGCATCAGCGAGGTCCTTGCGGGTCTGCTGTTCTCGTTCTTCCGCACGTGCAAGGCGAGCTTCCGCTTGCTGCTGGGCGGCCTGTTCGCCGGCGCGCTGCGCTTCGGCAACGGCGGCCAACTTCTCTGCCTCAACTCTGGCTGCTCGGGCCTGCTCCAACTGCTCGCGTAGATCGGCAGCTTCACGCTCCAGGCGCGGCACCGCTTCCAACCGTAGCTCGGCTTGGGCGAGGATTCGCCGCACACTTGCCATCTCCTCACGGCCGCGCTCTGCTTCCTGCTGTAGGCGTGAGATTTCTTCCGCTTGCTCACTAGCCTTCCCGACCAAGGTGTCACGCTCAGAAGCCAACTGAGCTAGCTGCTCCTGCAGCTTCGTCAGCTCCGCCTCCATCGCCTCGCCGCGCGCCGCGTACTCTGCCAGATCCCTCTGCGCAGCGGCCAATTCGGCGTTGGCCTCGGCACTGGCTTCCTCTGCCACTTTGGAGAGCTCGGCGCCCAGCGCGGCCAACAGGCGAGGATTCGGCTCGGGCAGCGCGCGTGCGGCCGGCTTTTGCCGGCCCTGCCAGGCGGTCCAATGCCGATGAATGGCATTGGGGCTGCCGCCCCCCAGGCGTTCGCGGACCGCACGGAGGGTCGGCTTCTGTTGCTCGGCCACCAGTTCCTCTGCGGCCGCTTTGACTTCTTCGTAGCTGATGCCAGGACGCGCCATGAGACATGCTCTCCGTTCGATATGATATGAGTTAATAATATCATATCAAAATGATATGATATCAGCTGTGCGTGAGTGAGATAGCGGCGCAAATGCCCTATTCCAGCGCGTGACTGCCGGGTGGTCCACAGCCAACGCCAGAGATCGGCGGCTACCCCATCGCCCGTTGGAATCGCCCGGGCGCGACCGCGCCGGGTCGCTTGATCTTCACCCAGTCGGGCGAGCGAACGCCGACTTGGTATGTACTGTCTGCGCGCTTCCCAACAATCCCTTTGAGACTGAGTGCAAAGGCTTGCTCGAAAAGCCAATGGCCGTCGAGCTCCTTCCGAGGCGGCCCGGGTGACGGCGGACAGGATGAGCACTCCCACTACGGCGCCCCTCGCCCTGGGCGGAGGAGCAACTACTTTCTGCTGGTGCACGTACGAAGCATCGTGGTATCAAGTCGACTAGCCGGGGCAGAGCCGTCTGGCGACCATACCAACTCGAACGCAAGGGATTCGTGAACACCGCTTCGACGAACCGCCCGCCGATCTGGCAACTCATCCGCGACACGATCGCCCCGCTCGGGCGCGAGGTGACGTACGCCGAGGTCAAGCAACTCCTGTGGGTCCAGTACCCGGACCTCAAATCCGAGACCATCAACTGCCAGCTCATCATTTGCTCGGTGAATGCGCCCTCCCGAGTGCACTACCCGGAGAACAAGAAGCCGCGCCTGGCCAACGGCCAATACGACTTCCTTTACAACATCGGGCGCGGCAAGGTCGTGTGGTACAACCCGGCGAAGCACGGAGCGTGGGAAATCGCCAAAGCGGCCGACGGTGCGCTCAGCGTGCACCGCTGCGACGACACGCTGGACAGCATTGCTGACGAGGAGCCGGAGGCCATGGACGCTGGTCCGGACCCCTACGGATCCGGCCTGTTCGCGATGGAAGCGCATCTGCGCGACTACCTGGCGAAGAATCCGCCGACCCTGCCGGGGCAGGCCGCTCCGCTTCGCCTGTTCGTGGACGACGAGGGCCGCGACGGCGTGGAGTACCAGACCGCGCTTGGCCCGTTGGACCTGCTGTTCGTCGACTCCGCGGGCGACCTTGTGGTGTTCGAGCTGAAACTCGACGGTGGGCCGGACAAGGCGCTGGGGCAGATCCTTCGCTACATGGGCTGGGTCGAGAAACACCGCGCCCAGGGAAAGAAGGTGTGGGGCGTGATTGTCGCCTCGTCGATTTCCGAAAAGCTGCTGTACGCGGCGACGCAGGTGTCGCACGTCCGGTTGCTGGAATATCAGCTCGCCGTGTCGCTGCACCCGGTCGCGTTGCAACTCCAGTCCGCATGATCGGGCGGCCCGCATGACCCTGAACTATCTGCTTTCGTACCTCTCCCTCGTCGACCTGAGCGATGCCCAAGTGTCGCGCTTGTCCCTGCTCGCGACCATCGTCGCCGCCGTCATCACGGCGATCATCGCCGTGCTCGCGCTGGCTCGCCCGCTGCTCTACCAGAAGAGCGCGGCCCTGCTCGAGCACGCCAAACTGTCGCTGGAACGGGCCTACGCCGCGTTGACGGTGGACGGCACCCAGCTTCGGCCCGTGCCGGCCGACCGCCTGAACTGGCTGACCGCGGCCCGCCACATCGAAACGTACAAGGCCCTCAAACGTCGGATCCGCGCCGGCGTGCATCGCGTCATTGCGGACGACCACGAGGAGCACTGGCGACACCAGTTCTACCTCGCGCTCAATATGCACAACGTCCACGACGCAGGCTACTATCGTGAGGTCCAGGCACCGCGGGAGCAGCGTCGAAGCGGGCTTTCCCCCGAGTCTGTGCTCATTGTTTATGGGTTCGCCAGTTGGCCCGAGGGGCGCCCCGATCCGACCGAGGAGGCCGACCTGGCCGAGATCTTCCGTACCACCGACCCTCGGCCGGGCAACATTGGCTTGACCACGTTCCTCAACGACTTCCCCCAGTTCCGCGACGTGCCGAGGCACCGCCCCGCACCGTCCACGCGCTGGTCCCGTCTGCGGGAACGAATTCGCCGCTGGAGGCGCCTGTGACAACGGTGGATACGCACCGCTGGGCGCACGGCTATCAGGATGTGCTCACGTTCAAGCACGGGATGCAGGTTCGTGCGTTCCTGCGCGACGTCGTGGAGCCGTCRCTCGCCGCGCTCGACACGGACATCGCAGCGTGGGCGGCCAGCAACGAAGGCGGCGCCCCGTTCGCCCACGCGGACGCGCAGGCCCTCCTGCAATCGACGGTCGAAGCGTTCTGTCTGGCCATCCAGTCGTTGTGGGAGCGCCAACTCCRCAGCTATTTGCGGGGCTGCGTTACATTCCCACCAGGCGATCTAGTTCTTCTCAACAGGATCGCCAAGGACGCATGGCCGCAGGTGCAGCGGCATTTCGAAAGCTTGCGGGGCATCCCCATGACCGCCTTCGACAGCTTTGCTGTCCTTGACCTGCTGCAGCTCATCGGTAACGCGTGCCGGCACGGCGACGGGCCGTCGTCGAAGACGCTCTTCCGGGAGCATCCCCTTCCCAATCCCGGGCCAAACCTTGCCGGCGGATCCGCCGCCACCCTCGTTCAGCAGCGTGGCCATCCCGCGCGAGTTGCTTCACCGCTTTGCGGACGCTGTGGCCTGGTTTTGGGAGGACATTGAGGTTATCTACTTGAACAGCATCCAGCCGACGAACGACGGCGTGCAACTGCGCCTGGCGGAGTTGTGTCGGGCGCGCGCGGCGCGGTCGCTCGACACCACCCCCGCTATGTCATTACGGAAAACGCGCGTGGTATGTCCGCGATGATGCTCTTACCTAGGGAGAAGGGTTGGCAATGAAGGAAGATATTCTTGAGCAGATGGTGGACGAGTACCTGCAGCACAAGGGCTATTTCACGCGGCATAACCTCAAGTTCCGCCCTGACAAGGGCCATGGCGACTACAAGTCAAGCGACGACTCAGTACACAGCGATATAGATGTGATTGGGATCCATCCGCTGAAAGACGGCCCAGACAAGGTGTGGGTGGTCAGTTGCAAAAGTTGGCAGGGCGGGTTTCGTCCAGAATGGTGGTGCGAAGCGATCAAACAGAACAAGAAGGTCTCGGGACGTGAAGCCTGGAGAGGCTTTCGAGAGCTTGTGAAACCGAAATGGGCGGAAGCCTTTAGAGCTGAAGTGCTTGCCGTGACCGGTGCAACGGCTTTCACCTATGTCACTGCCGTAACGCGACTGCATGGAGATCGAAGCAGCTGGGAATTGAATGCGACATTCCTTGAGAACCTCGCTGGAAATCCGATCCAGATCCTCACGTTCACGGAGATGCTGAAGGACTTGTATAGAAC
>NZ_JBFTNE010000151.1:0-27498 GCF_056397325.1 Cupriavidus sp. 05N39 | reverse complement strand
GTTGTTGCCATTCATGTTGGTGACGTTCTGCGTCTGGCCGATCAGTTGCTCGGCATTGAAGGTCGAGTCGATCTTGACGGCGCTGAACACGGGCAGGAAGGGCACGAAGCCGCCGCGCACGGCGCGCATGGCRCGGGCGTCGAGTTCTTCGGTGACGGACAGGTCTTTGATGGCGAGGGTGGTAGTCATGGCAGTTCTCCGGGAAATGCAGTAGCTTGCGAATTCAGCCTGGGCGGTAGCCCGAGGCTCAATAGATGTTGTTCTGGGCGTTCTGGGTCGAGTGGACATKCGACTTGATGTCGTCCGCGAAGGCCGTGTTGTTGCCGTTCATGTTGACGACGTTCTGCGTCTGGCCGATCAGCTGCGARGCGTTGAARGTCGAGTCGAKCTTGACCGCGCTGAACACGGGCAGGAAGGGCACGAAGCCGCCGCGCACGGCGCGCATGGCRCGGGCGTCGAGTTCTTCGGTGACGGACAGGTCCTTGATGGCGAGGGTGGTAGTCATGGCARTTCTCCTTGGGAGCGRTTGGGACTTGGGTTCGGTTGGTTCGAGCATTGTTTCTGCGCTCGGGAGGTACAAACGCATGGAGTGTGCCAAGGCGGGSCAGGTCAGCGTGAATCGCCCGCAAACGCAGGCGGGGCCTGGGAAGAAATTTTTCGAGGCGGGGAAAATGGCGCCAGCGCACGGTGCGCGGCGGCCTAAATCTGGCGGGCAAAAACCAACACAACAGGCATCGGGTGTCTGCAGTTGCGCGACACGCCGGGCCAGTCCCCCGGCGACCGCTGCCAAAGCGGGGCTAAGCGGCGACGCGGCGCATGGGGACTTTATGGAGATTTACGCCTGACATGTACCTCATCAGGCCTTGCGTGACGCCCACGGAAAATTCCGTTGCCTGCCCGGGTTCGGGTTCCAGGACAGCAGATCAAGTGTCGGAAGCAGGGGGGCGCGCCGCCCTCTCGCTACGTGCAATTGGCGCGGTAAGTTTCCTGCAATGACTTGCGTGACTGGTCGCGCTCGATCTTGGGAATAGTGCGCCCCTGCGCGTTCTGTGTTGCCGGCCCGGGCGACTGGTAGGACGGCTGCTTCGAGGTGGCGTTGAATTGCTCCTTCAGAGCCTCGCACTTGGCGCGCGCGGCATCCTCGGCACTGGCGGAGTCGGCGGACGGAGGACGATAGGGGCTGGCGCCACCCTGTACTGCCTCGGATATGGCATTTTCGGCACCCTGGCCCGCTGCGGGCTGTGCCATGCCAGCCGTGGAAAAACCAAGTGCCATCAGGCTGGCCAGGATAAATTTCCGGGACATACGCATACGCTCTCCGGTGGAACGATGATTTCGCTGGCGCGCTTGATCCGCCTGTTTCGGGCACGACCGGCGGCGACCAGGCCAACGGTAGTCTTGCCGGAGCACATTTCCGTCGCCGTAGCAGCCGGGTCGGGCCTAATGCGGTTTGTCCTGCCCCAGGCGAGACATGTTGTACTTGATCACATCCGATACCGCGGCGGTCATCACCGAGGTCGAGACGCCGAACATCAGGATGCCGTTAGCCGCCTCAATCGGGCCGAGCAGGCGCCACTCCTCGGACATGACAATGTCGCCATAGCCCAATGTAGCGAAGTTGACACCGGAGTGATAGAGCGCGGTGGGGAAATTGCTGAATTCGCCGAGAATCATGAACAGCACCGCCCAGATGACCATTTGCATGAAGTTGGCGAACAGTGTCAGCACCATCACCAGCGACAGCAGCAAGATATCGGTCCACAGTGATTCATGCCCGAGGCGGCTATTCCGGAAGCGCGCGTAGCGGCGCAAGCAGACGGCAACAACGCACCCCTGCAGCAACAGGCAGAGAAGCATGACGGGAGCGGCGGCCAGTACATGGTGCAGCATGGTTTACTCCATCAGGGAGCGGGCAATGGTATGCGGCCGGGTTTGTCCAGAAGCCAGAGCATCAGGCAGGCATACAGGGTAACGCCGACGAACAGCCCCATGCGTACGGCGAAAGCGGTAAAGACGTCCTTGCCGGCCGCACTGTCCTGGACCGACTGGCCCAGCAGGATGACCATGGTTACCAGGCTGTTCAGCCAGAAGCCGGGCGGGTAACGCGTCGGGCTGATGGCATACAGCTTGCCTCCTGCCACCAGGACGAAGAGCAGCATCCATAGAAAGAACATCCACAGGTGCACGAACAGGCTGAGTGCGGACCAGAACAGGATGGCCAGCAGGCCGCCGAACAGCGTGGAACCAAGCAACTCGCGCGCGGCACCGCGGGCGGTCGTGCAGCTTTGCCTGCCGAGACTGACCGATTTCATGATGATCGGCAGGTAGGCGGCGGGATCGCTCAGCGCCAGCAGGAACGCCGGCATTACCACCAGCGCCGCGCGTAGCGCCATCCAGTCGGCCACGCTGTTCGGCAGTACCTGGGCGGCCCGCGCAGGCCGCCCGCCTGCGGGTTCGGGAAACAGCCAGTGAACAAGAGCCAGCGCCAGCACGGCCAGCAGGAGTCCTTTGACGAGGGCGCCGATCACCGTGACGGCCAGGCCGAAATCGGCGGTGCCCGCCGCGGAAATCATGGTCAGGCCAGCCGCCAGGAATGTGGCGACCAGATTGTTTCCGCCGCGCAGGCCATAGCGGAATGCCAGGAAGAGGAGCAGGCCGGTCAAAAGCACGCCGCTGAACCAGTAATAGCGCAGAAAGGGGAGAAGCAGCAGGCCGCTGCCCGTCGTCAGCATGACGACCAGCGCCAGGCCCAGCCCGGCCTTGAGCGGCAGGGGGCGGTCGAGAGAGGCAATCACGAACAGGCCAAGTACCGGCGCCACCACCGGGAGGGACCAGCCTAATCCGAAGCTGGTCGCCAGGCAAAGCGCGGCGCCGGATGCCAGGCGCAGCGGACGCCGGGAAAGGCGAGCGGGCTCAGCGGGCATGGCCGCCATCACCATTAGTAGGCATAGGACAGCCAGCTCATGACGAACAGGAACAGGTGGCCAAGGGGGTTGAGCGGATTGCCCTGGGTGGGGAACGCCATGACTTCGGCCTGCCCGCCCACGCGCACGCCGTGCAGTTTGGCCAGCTCGCCCGGGGCGAATTCGATGACCACGGGGAAGCGCTGGGCCGGGCGTAGCCAGTCGCGACTGTTCTGTATCGTCGGCAGGCTGCCGGGCGGCGTGCTCTGGCCCACACTGACCCCATAACCGATACTGCGGACACGGCCGTCCAGTACCTTGCCCGGGTAGGCGTCCAGCACGATGGCGACGGACGTGCCGGGTTCGACGCGGCCGAGGTTATTCTCGGTCATTTCCGCGCTTACCCAGACGTCGTGAATGGCGATCAGCGTCATCACCGGGCTTCCGCCGGCGGCATATTGGCCGGCTTCGGTGCGCAGATCGGTGATCAGGCCCGCCGTGCGCGCACGCACCTGCGAGTTGGCCAGGTCCAGTTCGGCCTTGTCCACATTGGCTGCAGCGCTGCGCAGCTTGGCGTTGTCTTCTTCACTGCCCCCCTCTTGCTCACGCGCGCGCTCGACTTCGGCACGGGCTGCGGCAACTTGGCTGACGGCCTGTACGTGCGTGGCGCGGGCCACCTCGAGACGGCGAAGCGAAACAGTTCCCTGGTCTTCACGATACAGGCGCTCAAGGCGATCGCTGTCCTGGCGTGCCTTGAGTTCATTGGCCTGGGCGGCACGCAGGGATGCCTGGGCCGAGGCGATGCCGGCGGTGCTTGCGCCGATCTGCCGCCGCATGGACTCGAGATCGGCGCGGGCACGGTCGAGTGCAATGCGATAGTGCTGCGGATCGACCTCGAACAATACGTCTCCGGCCAGGACGTTCTGGTTGTTGCGCACCTGCACCCGGGCCACCCGGCCCGACACTTCAGAGGCCACCGGGACGACAAAGGCCTGGACCCTCGCTTGCTGTGTATACGGCGTGTACCGGTCGGCCAGCAGGTACCAGGCCAGGCTCAGCGCAATCAGGCCGACTACCCACCTGACTCCCCGCTTCGTCGGGTCGGCTGCGGGCGCCGGTGCGTCCGGCGGCGGGGACGCGGGGGGTTGCGGTGTGTCATTCATCCGGGCTCACCCTCGGCACGGGGACGTTGGAGTTGCGTGGCTGGCGGCCTGTCTCGTTCAGCAAGTCGCCCCAATCGGTACGCTGCTGCATCTGCTGACGGGTGGCCGCGTCGACCAGCGGCAGGGACGTGTACCAGCCGCCGCCCATCGCCTTGTAAAGCGCGATGAGATTGTTCACTGCATTGCCGCGGTTGAGCAGGTAAGCATCCTGCTGGGCGACCAGCGCGCGCTGGGCATCCAGCACACGCTGGAACTCCGAGTACCCTTCGCGAAAGAGGGCATTGGCCAGTGTCAGCGAGCGGTTCGCTGCCTGCGACGCTTCGCGCAGGATCGTTTCGCGCTCCAGCGCCTTGATCAGCCCGGTGGCCGCATCGTCGGCTTCGCGCGCCGCCTGGCGCACGGTATCCTGGTAGGTGACGATCCGCTGCTGCAGGCGTGCGTCCTGTACTCGCACATTGTTCGTGATGCGGCCATAGTCGAACAGGTTCCACTGCACGCTGGGGCCACCGATCAGGACCCACCCGCCGGGCGTTCCCGGCAGCGAAGTGGCTGACCACCCGATGCTCCCCAGCAGCGTGACCGACGGATAAAGATCGGCCTTGGCCACGCCGATGAGCGCCGACTGGGCGGCAACCTGCAGTTCGGCTGAACGGACATCGGGGCGGCGCAGCAGCAGGTTGGCGGGCACGTCCTGCAACACCGCGTGATCGATCAGCGGGATCACACCCTCCTTCTCGAGCAGTTCCTGCAGTTCCGGCAAGGGACCCGGGGGGCGGCCGATCAGGATCGCCAGCGCATTGCGGGCGCGCAAGATCTGGTTTTCCAGATCGGGGATGCTGCTCAGGGTGCCCAGGTACTGGGTCTTGGCTTGCTGGAGGTCGAGCTCATCGCTTTCCCCACTCTTGAACAACCGCTCGGTAATTTCGAAACTGCGCTTTTGCAGCCGGGCATTCTCGCGGGCGATGCGCAGGCGCGCCTCGGCGGTGCGAAGGTCGAAGTAGGTTTGCGCGAGCTGCGCGTGCAGCAGTACCAGGGCGTCTTCATGATTGGCTTCGGCGGCGAAATAGGCCGCGTCCGCCGACTCGATGGCGCGGGCAAACCGTCCCCAGAAATCCAGCTCCCACCCAATGTCGAAACCCGCGCTGTATTGCCAGACACCGCTGCTTTCACCAGGAATGCCGGTCTTCCTGCTACGCGCGTACAAGGCGTCGGCCCTGGCCTGCTGCACTTGCGGGTACCGCCCGGCCAGGGCAATGCCCAGCTGGGCGCGGGCTTCCACCACGCGCAGGCCGGCAATCTTCAGGCCGGCATCGTTGGCATCGGCAGCCGCAATCAGATGTTCAAGAACAGGATCCGAAAAGACTTTCCACCACTCGCGCATATCGGACTGCGGGCGCTGCTGGCTGGCCTGTTCGACAGCCGGGGTAGTCCAGTGCTCGGTCCAGGGATCGTGCTGTGCCTGGAAATCCGGCCCCACGCGCGCGCAGCCTACGAGGACCGATGCGCCGATCAGCACCAGTCCGGCAGGACGACACGGTGACGACATGAGGCGAGAATGGCAATTCAAACCTGCTCCTGGTCGCCTGGCACGCTATCGGGCGGCACGTCCCCGACCCGCTGCCAGAACAGTTGATCGCTGATCAGGCAAAGGAACGGGCGGCATTCGTGGCGCACCCGCTATCCGGTGCGCGAAGCGCCAGGTAATGCGACCGGTCCCGCAATCGCCGCGTAAAGCCCGGGACTGCAACGGGACTTGATTGGCGTGGATGCTGCTAGTGACCAGCATTGCGCGGCGCCCCGACCGATTGCGGCTCTACCTTGGTCCAGCCTGGACCGGGATCAAACGAGGTGGTCGCGGCAGCCTTGGCGGCGCTTTCGGGCCCGAGATCACTCTCATAGAGCTGCCCGGCGTGACTCACCATGAAGCTCTTCACGCCGGTGTCACCGTATCGGATCGGCCACGCTATCACGGCGAAGCCGCCAAAGAGCTTGCCGCGCACCATATAGTCGAATGCGCCGCCGGGTGCGTGCCGGCCCTGTTTCGTCAGAAGCTTGTAGTGGTACCCGTGATAGCCTCCCGCTTCCTTTGCGCGGGCACCGGCCGTGGCGAAGGCTTCGCCCAGCGGGCTCGGCCGCTCGCCAGCCTGCGTCGGCCAGTACAAGCCATCCTGCTTGCCTGGCGAGCTGGCAAGCTTGGCGGCATAGCTAACCATGCCGGAGCCGTCGTGGTCGGACTGGGCGTAGTCGTTCTGCGCGTCATGAATGGCAAGCATGGTTTGCATGACGGCCAATTCATTGCGCCCGATACGGCGCAAGCGCATATCCTCCACACCGGCGCGGGTGTCGAAGCGCCAGCCCCCGCCGGAATTCACCAAGGGCAAGGGGAGCGTCCAGCCATCGGTGCCGACGGCGATCCGGGCATGTTTTTCATCTACGGGTTGCACGGCATGGGAAGCCTCCCACGCCGTGAGAAAGCGGCTGCGGATTTCCGCGTCGGCAGGTGGGATCAGCGTGCGGAAGTCATTGCCCAGCAGTGACTTCAGGGCTGCCTCGTCATTGTTCGCAACAGCCGCCCCAAAAGCCGTCATGGCCGCTTCTGGCGTGGGGAATGCTTTTTGCGCGTGGGCGGTGCCCAGGATGCAGGTGGCCAGGCACAGCGCCACGGCAATCCGAATGCCGATTGCGCCAAGCGGGAGTCGGGCAAAACGAGCGGTGATTAGCATAGCCATTCTCCCTAGCGCCTGCCACCGCCGCCGCGGCCGCCACCACCACCACGTCCGCCGCCGCCGCTGTGGCCACCGCCACCGGCACGTCCGCCGCCGCTGTAGCCACCGCCGCCGCCGCGCCCGGCCGGCGAGGCTTGCGCGCTGCTGCGTCCACGGTCGAAATCCCGCTGCGAGGACGCACCGCCGCCACCGACACCCTGGAAGGCGTTGTCGCGCCCGCCCTGGCGGTCTGCTGCCTGGCTTCGATTGCCCCCTGCGCCGCCGCCCGCGCCACCTCGATCGCCAGCAGCGCCAGCCCGGTTAGACGGCCCGCCGCGGTCCCCCGCACGGTCTCCTGCACGTTCCCCCCCGCGATCTCCCGCTCGATCGGAAACGCCGGCACGATCACCGGCGCTGCCCCGGTCAGCCGCGCCCTGGCGGCCGCCTGCATCGCCGCGGCCCCGGTAATCATTGCGCCCGTCGGCGCCCGGCACACTGCGGCCGAACTTCTCGCGCGAGGCGTTATCGCGGTAGGCGACGCCCTTGCGGTGGCTGGCGTCATGCTGCCACTTCCCATTCTGCGTCTTGGTGCGGTCGAAATTCCGGTCGATGTTGGTGGCTTTGTTGACATTGATATTGACGTCGCCACCCCCCCAATTGCAGTTGCCGAAAATCGCGCCGGCTGCCGCCAGGCCGACACCCCACGCGAAGCCGGTGGCCAGTGCGGCGCCAGGGTAATAGGCTGGGTAGGGGGGCCAGTAGGTGGGCGGGTAGGCCGGATAGCCCCATGCGCCGTACACCACCGAGGGGTTGTATGCCGGCACATAGATGACTTCCGGGCTGGCAGGCTCGATCTTGACGATGGTCTGCCCCGGCTGGCCGGAGACGGTCCCGGTCTCGGTTATCACCTTCTGCTGCTCATTCGATTTCAGGTTGCCCGATTGCTGCGCGCGGCCCCGCAGGCGCTGCACGGCGGCGAGCACGTCGCTCTCCTGCGCGAGGAAGGCATCGCCCAGCTTCTGCGTCCATTCGAGCTTGTCACTCATCGGCTCCAGGATCTGCGGGAAGGCAACCAGCGATTTGACGCTGACATCCCACTTCTCGTTGCTCACCGCCTTGACCGCCGCATCTCCCTTGACGCTGGGGTTGGCCTTGACCCAGCGCGCCGCCTGCACGATCTCCAGCGGGTAGGTCGATGCCATCAGGACCTGCGACAGCACGGAATCCGGATAAAGGGCAATCGGCGCGACCAGCGCCTCGATTTCCTCTGGCTTGAAGGTTGGCGCGGCCTGGTCCTGGGCATTGACAGTGCCTGATGCGAACACCAGTCCAATGAGGAACCACGCGCATATGGTCTGAGCCAGTCGCTTACCACATGGAATCATGGCCGCTCCTCTCGACTGTTCAAAGCACTTGACGGGTGACTAGCGCTTCGCGTGCGAAGGCGCATTGGCCCGGCGCGGCATATGCGCATGTAGCGCAAGGCCTTTGCATCTACGTGCGGGGCATGCGGGGTCCTGGCCAGGCCTTTTCACCGAAGTTGCCGCCGGAATGGGTCGCCGATGGCAACTTACCAATGCGGCACCAACTGAGATGCACTTTCCGCCCGATTCGCCATTTGACCATAGAGCACGGTTGCAATAACTTCAACTACTCCACACCGCTCAGGCCAGACTCCATCGATGGGGCATCGTCATGCCCGACGTTCCTTTGACTTTTTGTGGACCGGGCACCAATACTAGCTCGTGGTCTGCGGATTCGATGTGGCGCGGCAGCCGCAAGCATTCCATCAATGCTGCCAACATGAAGAATTTGAAGCGGGAGAAGATCATGCTAAAGGTGGCCACATCAGTCATGTTTGCGATGGCGATCATTGCTTCACCGGTTTGGGCTCAGACAGCTTCCGGCGCGGGGGGGCAAAGTCATAATGATGCAATCGTGAAGATGCGGCAGGAAGAGGCCGCCGCCAAGAAGGAGTACAAGCGCAAGGTCGCCGAAGCGCAAAAGGTTTTCGACGAGCAGAAGGCGGCTGCGAAAAAAGAGCGTGACGCGGCAATCGCTGCCGCGCACGCCGCAGCCGGGCAGAAATGACTGGCTACCCGGTAGGGCTGCCCGTTCCTGCGTTCAGCCGTTAGCGAGGACCGGCGCCAGGGAGCCATTCGTCTTTGGCGTCACGAGTGACGGCCTTCCCGGGCACGAGAAAACAATATTGACGCGTCATATTGCCACTTGCCCGGAGCATTCGTGAATTCACCGCCGTTATCGGGATCGCGTTGCGCGGCAACGGCCTATCCCGGCGCAACGTGCCGCCAGCTTGCCAGTCACTGCGCGACGGGGTTTCCGCAGCCTGGCGGACTTGCCACCGGGCGACGCCAGGCCACCGGGTCCATGCGCCAGAATTTGCAGAATGTCGCGCCGCTGATGCCCATGTACCCCCTCTTATTCGCAGCACGAGTTCGTCGTCTCCAAGTGAACATGCCCGGTCTCAATGAGGTCTTGGAGGCGCTCCCGGTAAGCAACCCTATCTGATGGGCCGGTGGAGGCCGCAAGCACCGTTATCCCGGGGCGCGAAGTCCCGACCCTACTCTGCGTTGTCCATTGAGCGGCCACCGCCTTATGAGCAAGCCGGATTCATCGTCCCCGCTCCCCGAACCGGGCCGTATTGCGCGCCGGACGAAGGGCGCCGATCAGACCGCCTGGGGCTGGTGGGTGCCGGGATTGCGCACGCTTCGCGAATATCACGTGGCGTGGCTGCGGCACGACATCGTGGCAGGGCTTGTGCTGACCACGATGCTGGTACCTGTCGGCATCGCCTATGCGGTGGCGTCGGGTTTGCCCGGTATCCATGGCCTCTACGCGACTATCGTTCCGCTGCTCGTCTACGCGTTGTTCGGACCCAGCCGAATTCTGGTGCTGGGGCCGGATTCGTCGCTGGCCGCCGTCATCCTCGCTGTCATCCTGCCACTGTCCGGGGGCGACGCGAATCGCGCGGTCGCCCTTGCGGGCATGATGGCGGTCGTGTCGGGGACGATGTGTATCCTGGCCGGCATAGCCCGCCTGGGCTTCATCACCGAGCTTCTTTCCAAGCCGATTCGCTATGGCTACATGAACGGGATCGCGCTGACGGTATTGATCAGCCAATTGCCCAAGCTTTTCGGTTTTTCAATCCAAGGCGAAGGACCGCTGAGAAATCTATGGGCCATCGCCACAGCGGTGATTGATGGAAAGACCAACTGGACCACGTTCACGGTGGGCGCATCCACCCTGGCGGTGATCCTGCTGCTCAAGGGCAGCAAGCGCTTGCCGGGCATCCTGATCGCGGTGGTTGGCGCAACCATCGCCGTTGGCACGCTGGACCTCGCAGCGCGCGGCGGGGTGGCGGTCCTCGGTCCGCTGCCACAAGGCCTGCCAGCGCTCGCCATCCCCTGGATCACCACCGCCGATATCGTCCCCGTTCTGATCGGCGGCTTTGCCGTTGCCCTTGTCTCGTTCGCGGACACCAGCGTGCTCTCTCGTGTCTATGCGGCGCGGACTCGCACCTATGTCGACCCGAACCAGGAGATGGTGGGACTCGGCCTCGCCAATCTGGCTGCGGGGTTTTTTCAGGGCTTCCCCATCAGCAGTAGTTCGTCGCGTACTCCCGTGGCCGAGGCCGCGGGCGCCAGAACCCAACTGTCCGGCGTAGTCGGTGCGCTCGCTGTTTCCTTGCTGCTGCTGGTGGCGCCGGATCTGCTGCGGCATTTGCCCACCAGCGCACTCGCCGCGGTCGTGATCGCATCGGCCATCGGGCTGATCGAGATCACCGACCTGCGGCGAATCTATCGCATCCAGCGCTGGGAATGCTGGCTATCGATCGTCTGTACAGTGGGAGTGGTTGTGCTGGGCGCGATTGAAGGCATCGGCCTGGCCATCGTAGTTGCCGTCATCGAATTTCTCTGGGATGGCTGGCGCCCATACTCCGCGGTTCTGGGGCGCGCCGATGGCGTCAAGGGCTACCATGACATCAAGCGCTATCCCGAAGCACGGCTCATCCCCGGCCTGGTCCTGTTTCGCTGGGATGCGCCCCTGTTTTTTGCCAACGCGGAATTGTTCCATGACCGGGCGCTGGATGCGGTGGCCGCATCGCCCACGCCGGTGCGCTGGCTGGTTGTTTCGGCGGAGCCAGTCACCAGCGTGGACGTGACCTCCGCCGACATGCTTGCCGAGTTGGACGAAGCCTTGCACGCGGCTGGCATCAAGTTCTGCGTGGCCGAGATGAAGGACCCCGTCAAGGACAAGCTGAAGCGATTCGGGCTTTTCGCGCGGTTTGGCGAAGCGGCGTTCTTTCCGACGCTCGGTGCGGCCGTCAGTAAATATCTCGCGACTTATCCGGTGGATTGGGTGGACTGGGAAGACGAGGCTCGCTGAGCGGCATCACTTGCGCATCCGGTCGCCTCCGAGCGGATCCGCGATGATCATCGTGCGATCCAGTACGCCCTGGTCGTCAAAGTAGACACTGAAGTGGGCAGGCAGATAGCCATTCGCATAGAGCCGGTAGGACCATGCCTCGCGCTTCATGAGCGGGTAGTACTGGACAGGCTCCCGCGGCAGGCCAAAGCGCTCGGTCACGTCGCGCTTGGTCCAGACGCCTGGCTTTGCCTCGTAGATCTCTTTCTCAGTCAACATCTGGCGGAAGCTGACGAGCTTTGCGTTCGCGTCAAAATCCGCGGCGTAGACTTCAAATCCCATGGGCTGGTGCGAATAGATCCATCGGGTGGTGCCGTCGGCGAGCGCATAGGTCTCAGTAGGCGCGCCAAAGGTCTCGCGAACGGAGCTTTCCGGGCTGCCGATCATCTGCTGCGCAGTCTGCACGGGTTGCAGGGACGCACAGGCCGACAGCGCAACCGCGGTGCCGGCCAGCCACTGGGCGAAGCGATATTGCATCACCATCCTCCACTGCAGAAGGTAAGGTTACTTTCGACCGGTTCAATCCAAGCATAGTCCATCCGCTACATTCCGGACCCTGCTCCTGCTGCCCCCCTTTGCGCCAGCCCTGATGCTGCCCGTGCTGCCGCGTCGGCGAGGAAACCCACGGAATTGGCAGGTGCTTCAGGGGGGGGCATGCGCGAACTCCACCTGGATATTCATGCGCACGGCGTCGTCCACGGCGGGGAACCATGCTGCCAGGTCGAATTCCCGCCGGCTGACCTCTCCGACCGCGGAGAAGGCAATCGTGTCATCGCGTCGCGGATCTCCGATGGGGCCGGCTGGTGTTACGAGAAGGCTGATCGGGCGCGTGATGCCGCGGACCGTGAGGTTGCCAATAAGGCACCCGCTGCCTTCCCCGGTCCGCACAAAGCGGGTACTGACAAAGCGGATCTCCGGATAGCGGGCCACATCGAGCATGCCGCTGCCCCGGATGAGCGGAGACAGGATGCGCGGGCGCGCCTCGACGCTAGCGGCATCGATGGTCACCGTGACCCGGCCGGAGTCAAAGCCGGCCTGCGTTCCTTCGAGCTGTGCACTCATCTGGTGAAAGCGCATCCTGATCTTTGAGCGCGAGAAGGCGTCGACATCGAGCGTGACGCTAGAGTGTTGTGGCACCAGCACGTACCGATCGGGCCGCCCGGCCGCGTCGGCGGGCTGGGCCTGGATGGCGGCGCCCGCCAGCGATGCGAATGCGGCGAGCATAAGTTTGGCGATCGCGTGCCCGCGCGTGGCCCGGAACCGGAGTGGCAAATCGCGCACGCTTTCTCCTCGGCCGAAGCGTTGTGGTCTGTCTGGGTAAACGCGTGGCGGCCAGGATTTATTCCATTCCCACAGCCGCAAAGGCCGAAAGGGGCAGTCAGGATGGAGCAGGGCGAGGCCGTGTTGCCCGCACCGGCCCCCGCCCGGGCAGGCCGGACGGGGGCCATGGCAAGGCTCTGACTCTTCTCGCGGAGGTAGCTTGCAAACGCGCCTGGCGTCAGGCTCTACTTCTTTTTGCCCTTGTGCTGTTCCCCGCCCGACTTCCGATAGCGCTCGAGATACTCGTCGCGCAGCTTGCGCACACAGCGGCCGATCTTCACATAGTCCTCTTCGTTGAGGTTGGCCAGCGAAACCCGTCCCGACGGGTGGCGCGTACCGAATCCCTTGCCAGGCAGCAGTACCACGCCCGCCTCCGTGTGTAATAGTCGACCACGTTCGGATCCACAGGTTCGGGGGCTGCACCCATGCCACGATACAACGCCGCCTTGCGGCTTCGGATCAACCGCTTCATGGCGTTCTTGTAGCTCTCGGTCGAATCCATCAGGGAAAACAGAGAGAACAGCACCATCTGCACCTGCTGCGGGGTGGAAAGACCCGCCGTGTGGTTGAGCGCCACCGTGCGGCTGTCCGCCACGATGCGATCGATGAACGGCAACTTGTCCGGTTCGGTAGTAATCGATGCGTAGCGATGGTGCAGGTCTTGGCGTACGGCTTTTGGCAAGTTCGAGAGCATTTCATCGAACAGATTCGACTTATGGGTCGCGATCACGCCTAGCCGCCAGCCGGTTGCGCCAAAGTACTTGGAGAACGAGTACACCAGGATGGTGTTCTTCGGGCACATGGCAAATAGCGACACAAAGTTGTCGGCAAAGGTGCCATACACGTCGTCGGTCAGGATGATCAGGTCCGGACGTTCCTTGACGATAGCAGCGAGATAGTTGAGGCTCTCGTCGCTCATTCGCACCGAGGGGGGATTGCTCGGATTCACAAGGAAAAAGGCCTTGACCTTCGGGTCCCGCAGCTTGTCGAGCTCCTTGTCAGGGTATTGCCAGCCAGCAGTCGGATCCGCTTCGATCTTCAGTTCGGCCAGGTCATACTCCTTCAGTTCCGGGATCTCGATATAAGGCGTAAAGATGGGCACGCCCAGTGCGATCGTGTCGCCGGCCTTGAGCAGCCCGTTGACCTTCATCGAATTGAACAGATAAGTCATCGCCGCGGTACCGCCCTCGACCGCGTACAAGTCAAAATCGCCCAAAAAGGGATGCGTGCCGATCATTTCCTTTCGGATGTATTGCTTGACGATCTTTTCGCTAAGCCTGAGCATGCGATCCGGTACCGGATAGTTGCAAGCCAGGATGCCTTCGCACATCTCGTAGAGGAAATCGCCTCCATCATGGCCGAGCTGGTCTCGCACGAAAGAGACGGCGCCTGCCAGGAACCTGACCCCCGGGGTGTCGCGGTGATAACGCGCGAAGAGATCGAAGCGCTCCTCGATGCCAGACCTCCGGGGAAAACCCCTGACGCCTTCCGCGAGGTAAGAAAAGGACCGTTCGGATTCGGTCATGGCAAACAAGCCAAGCTGCCAAAAGCCATGGCGTGGCACGGTTGCAAGGAAGTTGGGATTGCCGCGTCCGGCGTTAAGCATCAAACGGTTCGTGACGCTCCCGGCCAGCTTGATCAACTCATCCTTGAGTTCAAACGGCGAGAGATTTTCCAACTTCGACGGATCTGGCTTACTCATGGCGCATTCCCCCATAAAATGGCGCATAGCGGAGAAAAATAGTCAAGCAACGCATCACGGAATCCATTCTAGTCAATGGCGTGAACTTCAGAATCATGATCCTGTTGCGATCAGCGTCCCATCCGGCGGTCGTAGCTTTGCGAGATACGATCGAGCAGGCCGGGATCGCGCGAGTCACTGGTGTTGAACTGCACGCGCACGCTGCCGTCGGCCTGCTGCCGCACGCTGGCGGTCACGGTGCTGCCGTTTCGCTGGCCCGCGACCGTACCGCTTGCCTGGTCCTGAACGTTGATCGCCACGCCCTGATCGCGCATGGCGTCCGCGGCGGCGGAGAACGAACGGTCATAGCTCGCGGGTACGGTGCCGGCCGGATAGCCATAGTAGGTACAACCCGAGACGGCCAGGATGGCGCCAAATATCAGGGTAGCAAGCAGGTTCTTCATGGTGAGACCTTTCTCCAGCCGGGGCCGGGGTCAAACGTGTTCATTGCCGACGCCTTGGCGGCGCCGTCGGCACCCAGGTCGCGTTCATAGACCTGGCCCTCGTGGCTCACCATGAAGCTCATCACGCCAGTGTCCTGGTAGCGCACGGGCCAGGCGATGACGGCGAATCCGCCGAAGAGCTTGCCGTTGACTACGTAGTCGAATGCGCCGCCCGGCGCGTGCGGGCCTTGCGCTGTGAGGAGCTTGTAGTGATAGCCATAGTAGCCATCCTTTCCGGCATTGCGCGTGCCGGCTCCCTTGAAAGCCGGGCCAAGCGGGCTCGCTGGCTCACCGGCGCGAGTTGGCCAGTACAGTCCGTCCCGCTTTCCGGGGGAACTCGACAGTCTGGGCGCATAGGCGAGTACGGCGCCGCCGTCGTGGGCGGCCAGGGCGTATTCGTTCTGCGCATCGTGGATGGCCAGCATCGTCTGGATCACGGCCAGCTCGTTCCTCCCGACGCGTCGTACACGCATTTCCTCTGCCCCGGCGCGCGTGTCGAACTGCCAGCCGTGGGCCGACTTCACGAGAGGGATGGGCAGGGTCCAACCGTCGTTGCCCACGGCGATGTACGCGCGATGGCCAGCCGGCTGGAGTGCATGGGCACTCCCCCAGGCCGCCAGAAACTGGTATCGGACTTCGGCACCCACGGGCGGTATCAGGTCGCGAAAGTTGGCGCCCAGAAGGCTCTTCATTGCCGCCTCGTCATCATTGAGTACCGCGTCGCCAAATGCCCTCATCGCTGCTTCGGGCGATGCAAACACCTGATTTGCGTGTGCGGCAGGTACCGCCCCGAGCCCCAACAGCAGCGCACTGAGCACGGAGAATACCGTGATGAAGAGCCGGCCTTGACGACATAGCCGAGGTGAGTTCATGCCCGTCTCTCCTTAGCGCCGGCCGCCGCCGCCGCGTCCGCCACCGCCAAATCCGCCCCCGCCGCCACGCCCGCCACCTCCGTAGCCTCCCGCGCCACCACCGCTCGAGCGGTTGAACCCGGAAGACTGCATGCTGGACTGTCCCCGGTTGACGTCGCGTTGCGCGACATTGCCGCCGCCGACACCCTGGAAGGCGTTGTCGCGGCCGCCGAAGCCAGCGCTGTACCGGTCGGCATCCCTGGCGCGGTCGGACGTGCCTGGCCTGTTTGAAGCGCCGGCGCGATCCGACGTGCCAGGCCTGCTTGAAGCTCCGATGCGATCGCCAGTGCCGGCCCTGTCAACAGCCGCGGTCCGGTCGGCAACGCTGGTCCGCCCGCCGGCAGCCCCCTCGCGACCACGGAAGTCCGCGCGCCTGTCGGCGCCGGCCACGCTGCGGCCAAACTTCTCGCGAGACGCATTGTCGCGGTAGGCAACACCCTTGCGATGGCTCGCGTCGTGCTGCCAGCGTCCGCCCTGGGCCTTGTTGCGATCGAAGTGGTGGTCGATGTGGGCGCCACGGTTGATGTCGATGTTGATGTTCCCACCGCCCCAGTTACAGTTGCCGAAGATCGCACCTGCGGCGGCAAAGCCAAGGCCCCACGCGAACCCGCCGAGGAGGGCGCCACCGGGATAGTACGCGGGGTACGGTGGCCAGTAGTAGGGCGGGTAGGCCGGATAACCCCATCCGCCATAGACAATGGTGGGGTCATAGGCGGGGACATAGATGACTTGCGGGTTGGCTGGCTCGATGCGAACGATTGTGGGCGACACCGCCTCGGCCGTTGTCGCCTGCTCCACGATCACCCGTTGCTGCTCATTCGACTGCAGGTTGCCGGATTTCTGGGCCCGCGAGCGCAGGCGCTGCACTGCAGCCAGTACTTCCTTTTCTTGCGCGAGAACGGCGTCGCCAAGCCTCTGCGTCCAGTCGAGCTTGTCATACATAGGCTCAAGGACCTGAGGAAAGGCGACCAGCGACTTTACGCTGACGTCCCATGATTCGCTCGCGACAGCCTGGACCGCGTCATCGCCCTTGAGGTTCGGATGGGCCTTGACCCAGCGAGCGGCGTACACGATCTCCAGGGGATACGTGGAAGCCATCAGCACTTGGGACAGCACCGAGTCCGGGTAGAGCGCGATTGGCGCGACCAATGCCTCGATCTCTTCTGGCTGAAAGGAAGGCGCGGCCTGCTCCTGGGCATTTGGAACGCCTGATGCGAGCAGTGTCCCAACGAGGAACCACGCCCGGAGGGCTTGAGCCAGCCGCTTACCACATGCACTCATGGCGACTCCCCATCGACTGAGCGAGACATGTGCACGAGTCCCCACCCAAGCGGCTGGGGCGAAAGGCTATCGAGATCAAATCGCGCACCGCTAGTTCAGGCGAGAATCATGATGACGACCATGCCCCAGATCGTCAGGAACGTGTTCCCCACGGCATAGGTAACGGTGTAGCCGAGACCCGGAACCTGGCTCTTCGCGGCTTCGCAGACCATACCCAGCGCAGCTGTGGTGGTCCGCGCGCCGGCGCATACCCCCAGCAAGATAGCGGGATGAAAGTGGAATACATACTTGGCGATCAGCATTCCGACAATGAGCGGCACCGACGTCGCAAAGATGCCCCAGAGGAAAAGACTGATCCCAAGCTTCTGCAAGCCAGCGACAAATCCGGGGCCCGCGGAGATTCCGACAACAGCAATAAAGACATTGAGTCCAACCGAGTTCATGAACCAGACCGTAGGCTCCGGTATGCGACCGAAGGTCGGGTGGATTGCCCGGTACCATCCGAAGATAATGCCGGCAATCAGCGCGCCACCGGCCGTGGAAATGGTCAAGGGAACACCGCCCACCTTCAAGACGATTGCGCCGATCAACGCGCCAACAGTGATTGCAAGCGACATGGTGGCCACGTCCGTCACCGAAGTAGGTCGATCGATGTAGCCAAGCTTCTTCGCGGTCGCGTTGATGTCCTGTGTACGTCCAACCACCGTGACGACGTCGGCGCGGTAGAGTTTCGTCTTGGGCAAGACCGGGATCACGGTTTCGGTTGGCCCGCGCTTGATCCTCTTGAGGAACACCCCGCGCGCGCCCGGCCAGCGGGCCAATTCCTGCAGGGTAAGGCCATCCACCTCCTTGTTGGTGACGTAAATATCAACACCCTCTGTCTGGATATTGAGCAACTCCGCGTCTTCGACTTCCCTGCCGCTTGGACCGAGGCGCTCGATCATCTGGTGGCGCTTCCCGCCAATCGCAACAACGTCGCCCGGCTCCAGCCTGGTGCCAAGGTCCACCTCCATGATCTTGCCGCCACGACGAATGCGTTCAACGAAGGCTCTGACGCCTTCTTGCGTGCCGGATTCCAGTTCGCCGACGGACTTGCCGATATAAGGGCTGTTTGGTGCCAGTGAGTAGGCGCGCAGTTCGAATTCGTGCCACTCCGTGCCGGCCGCGCCCGGCTCTCCCGCACCGAGTTCCTTCTCGTAATCCTTGCAAGCGGCCACCAGGTCGATACCCAGCAGCTTCGGGCCGATCTGTGCCAGGATGATTGCCGAACCCACGGTGCCGAAGATATACGTCACCGCGTACGCGATTGGCATGCCGTCAAGCATTTGTTTCGCCTCATCCGGTGGTAAGCCGAGCCGGTTGATCGCGTCGGTGGCCAATCCCATGGAGGCGGAGATCGTTTGCGATCCCGCTAGGAGCCCGGCAGCCGAACCCAGGTCATACCCGGCCATCATTGCTGCTCCGACTGACGATGCCAGGCACAGCACACACATGATCAAGGCAAAGATGGCTTGTGGCACGCCGTCCTTGGCGATGCCGCGTACGAACTGCGGACCCACGCCATAGCCCACCGCGAACAAGAACATGAGAAAGAAGACAGACTTCACATTGGCGGAGATTTTCACGCCCAGGATCCCGATGACGATCGCCACGAGCAGCGTCGACGTTACAGCGCCCAGGCTGAATCCCTTGTAGCTTTTTCCGCCAATCCAGTATCCGATTCCCAGCGCGAGAAATATCGCGATTTCCGGATACGCTTTGAGTGTTGTAACGAACCAAGACATAGCCACCTCCATGAGCTATGGGTAGGTCAAAACGGGCGCATCCGCTCCCGCAGTAGTCCATCGCAATGATTCCTGATGAATCCCGATGGCAAACGCAGGAAACGGATCATCCTGTTTTTCGCCTGAGAGCTTCCAAGGCTTCGGGCTTGAGCAACTCAAGGCCACGCGCCGCGTTGTATCCGTGAATCTTCTTGACATCCAGCTTGCGCATGAAGGCAATGGTTTCCGGCGTGATAACCATGTCGCTGCGCGTATTGTTGATATTGATCTGCACCAGCGATGGTGGCAGGAAATCCGGAAGATGCGACTCACCTTCGTCCTCGATGATCCAGGCCTCTCTATTGTCCCGGTAGCTATTGGAAAGCAGAGCGCTGCTGATGCGCTGCACAATGCGCGCCAGGCCAACCCAGTCCCCGTTTGCCAGGCGCGCCTGCACCAGTGCAATCAAGTGCGGTCCGGGGTATGCGTTCAACTCTTCGATTGGATGTAACTCCTCCAACACAGCAATGGCTTGCTGGCGCAATTCGTCCCCGTTTTGTGCCGGCCGGGCGGCCAAGGCTCGCGCGATACGGTTGAGGGTGCTCCAGCGGTCGATACGTGCGTCCCAGGCGGAGAAGAACTGGTTGAGTCCAAACTTCGGAACCATTGCTTCAGTTGCTTCAGTTGCAGTCATGTCTCGCCTCCATCGTGCGAACGGCACAACATCGGGGCAGATCGCATCCCGCACGACGCCATGCCCTGTTTGGGGTATGTTCGCGTGCGCGATACCGGTTTGGCGCGTAGCGCGGCCTGCAACGAATGGCAACCTCAGTTCGTCAGTGGCGAGGAATGCTCAGCGCGATAGTGCAAGTCAAATATAGTGCGCAATTTGACGATCGGGAGAAAATTCCGGTCGTGGCTGGCGGTTCACTATCCGCTCACTATCCGAGATTCAGCAGCGGCATGGCGTGTCTGCCGAGTGTCAGATGAGGGGGTATGTGTTTCGTCAGACGGGAGACGGGGGTGACGGATCGGGTCTCGCAGCCGTGCTGGTCGGGCTCGCTGCCGCCATGGCGGGAGCCCGCCAACTCGCTGGAAAGCGATAGCAAGACAGCTGGAATGCGCGCCCCTCTTTCACGGCGTGGCGCTTCAATGGCGAGGCGCGCTTGCTGATTGATCCTCAAGCGCAGCGGCGCCGCCCGCTAATAGGGTGCATGGGACGGCGCTCCAGGACACATGCAATGGCACGAAGCCCGGAAGTCTCGCCGTCCGCGCCTGACAATCAGTACGTCTGCCTCAACTCCTGTTCAGGCGGCGCTGAATTTCCAGGGGTTTCAGCTTCGAGATATTCTCATCGAGTTCTTCGAATACCGCCTTCTGGGCCGCTTTGCCCAAGTGCTCGCGCAGCTTGCCGAGAAACTTCGGCGCCGCGGCCAGGCGAAGCTTGTCGTAGCGATGCTCCTGGCCGGCCTGCTCGAGAAATTGCCCCAACATCCTCGCGAACGCATCGTGCTCCCGCTCGATGGGGTCGGTGCGGGGTGGCACGGAATGACCCGGCTCGCCCTTGCCAGCGTAGCGTCCCTGGGCATCCTGGCGCAACTCGCCGTCCCTGGCGCGGCCCAGCGGGTTGATAAAATCCTGAATCTCATGGAAGTCGTTGCCTGTTCCATGGGCCGCGTCACATTTCGCGCCAAGCCGGCGCGCTTCAGTGCCCGGGGGGTAGGTCGCCGGCAGTGCGCTTCGATGAGACGCCCGCCGGTGCCATTCGGGGGTGCGCATGCCTTGGCCATCTTCACCTTTGCCCATCTTGCACCTTGGCCCCATTGTGCTGGCGCGAGGTGCAGCTTTGCCGTCCCATGTCCTGCCCGCACGGGCGCACGCGTATCGCCAGAAGCGGCCGGCAGCCTGTACCGGCAAGGACGCTCGCATGCGAGGATCGCAAGACCCCACATTGGCGGTTGGCGGAGATCACTTTAAACATACCGGTGTCCGGGATATTGCGGAAAGCGCTGATCGATCGGGTTTTCGTGATATCGCGAGAGAATCAGATATCTTCAGAAACGTTACCCGGCAACCATAAGGGAGACCGGGATGACGCGCATCATCATTACTCACATTTCCGGTTCGAAGGCACATCAGATCGAACAGTTTGAAGTTGACCGGTTCGATCAAATAATCCTGGGGCGGGACCCGGCGGCTACTGTCGTTTTCGACCCGCAGCGCGACGATCTGGTGAGCCGCCAGCATGCCGCAATTCAAATCGGGAAAGACGAACCCCCTCGCTATACGCTGGTCGATCTGGGCAGTAGCAACGGTACATTCCATAACGGCCGCGCGGTCAAGGATGAGACGTTGCTGGCGCCGGGCGATAGCATCGAACTGGGCGAGGGCGGACCGCGTCTGACGTTCGACCTTGAGCCGCGGCCCGTTGTTGCACCCGCTCCGACACGCGTGAACGCAAAGGCTGTAGCTGAAACGCGGGTGAGCCGGCCTTCGGTGCCTCCTCTCGGCGTCTCCGCTCAAGCCACGGACGATCGCGTGGGTAAAGAGACAGTGATACGGATGCTGGATCAGCAGAAGCGCTCGGCCGGGCGCAAGCTGCTCATCGGCGCTGGTGTGGTGGTGGTGCTGGGCGCCATCGTTGTCGGCGCATTTTCGCACTTCGGTATCCTGTTCGGGAAAAGTCCCGAGGCAATCGTCGCAGATTTCGGTGCGGCAACGGTGGTCGTGGAGGCCCGCTGGCATATCGTGGACAAGACCACGGGCCGCCCCGTTTACCAGCGCATCTGTATCGTCGAAAACCTGCGGCTTCCCTGCTTTATCCAGATCGATAACAGTCCCATTCAGCGCTGGCTGACGACTGACGACGACGATCATCGCGGCATTCCAATTGAAGTGGGTGGACGCGGCAGTGGATTTGTCGTCAAGGACCAGGGATTTATCCTGACGAACAAACACGTCGCCCAGGGGTGGAAGGTGCCGGGCTGGATGGACTTCGACTCGAATGGCGGCATACTGATTCGGGTCTCGACGGCTGGCCAGGGTGAAGTCAGCCTCGCCCGGATTAACCCAAAGGCCTTCAGGCATCTCAAAGGCTGGGACTTTGACCACCCGGTGAGGTTGATAAGGCCAAACTTCGCCGTGCCGGGAGGCATGGCGCTTGGCACCATGTCCATGGCCGTTCTCGAGGGGCGCAATGAGAACCTGGCGGTGCGCTTTCCCGATACGCGGGATAGCATCGAGGCACGTGTCGTCAAGTCGTCCGCCGAAGCGGACGTGGCGGAGATCAAGATTGATGCCACACGCAAATTGCCTACCATCAACCTTGCCTCGGTGGGTTCCCGGCCACGCGTAGGCGAGCGCGTGACGGTGCTCGGCTATCCAGGCATATCCGAGGAAAAGCACGCGATCGTTCAATCGAGCGAAGGCGGAAACATTGCCAATCTCGTCGAATTGATTCCTCAGCCCACGGTAACGGAGGGCATCATCGCGAAGGTCGGCGACACCGTCAAGGCAGAGAAGAATGTTCAGACCTACGATGACCTCGGCGACGTCTATCAGCTTACGGTGACCGCCACGGGCCACGGCAACAGCGGGGGCCCGGTGTTCGACCGCGACGGCAAGGTGATCGGGCTGTTTACCTATTCCCGTTCCATGGGCGACGAACGCGTCACCTTCGCAGTGCCGATCAAGTACGGACTCGACTTGCTGCTTAACTGAGCTCACCGGGAACGCTTGCCATGYGCGCAGACCAGACTAGTCCAGCGGATCGATCCCGGCTTGCGGTCAGGTGCGCGATGCTGAGCGATGTAGGTTGCGTCCGCGGGCGGAACGAAGACGCGGTCGGCTGCATGATTCCGCGCGAGGACGATCCGTTCGCGCGTGCCGGTGCGCTGGCTGTTGTGGCGGATGGCATGGGTGGGCACGCAGCAGGCGAGGTGGCTAGCCAGATTGCGTTGCGCACGGTACTCCACGAGTATTACCGTAGTGCGCCCGTGCCGGCGGCTGCACTGACAACGGCGTTTGTCGTTGCCGATCAGGCTATCCGTGATCGTGCCGCCGCCGACCCCGGTTGCGATGGGATGGGAACCACCTGTAGCGCGGTCGCCATTGTTGATGGCCTCGCATATATCGCCCACATCGGCGATAGCCGGATCTATCTCCTTCGCCAGGGCGCGTTCCGGCAATTGACCCAGGACGACTCGCTCGTCGGCAAGATGTTTCGCGATGGACTGCTGACGGCGGAAGAAGCCAACAGGCACCCGGACAGGAATGTACTTCTGCGGGCGCTTGGGGCACCGGACCATGCGCCGTCGGTTTCGCCCGAAGGATTTCCGCTGGCGCATGGCGACGTCCTGATGCTATGCACCGACGGCATATTCGGCCAGGTCGACGACGCTACGATTAAGTCCTTGCTCATGAAGCTTGACCCGGTCGATGCCTGTCGCAAGCTGATTGAACTCGCGCGCATGGCGGGCGGGCTGGATAACGCGTCGGTTGCGATCTGCAGTTTGCAGCGGCAGCCGGCAACCGGTAGCGAGTCGGTTCGCTCAACGCGCGAGACCCGTCCTTTCTGAAAGCAACATTAATGGTTTTGATGGACTCGCCATGTCAGCCAGGCAGATAGGCCACTACGAGATTCGCACCCTGCTGGGGCGCGGCGGGATCGGCGAGGTCTATGGCGCCTTCGACACCGAACTCGAGCGTGATGTTGCCATCAAGACCCTGAGGCCGGAGCTAAGCCTCGACAAGGCATTCCTGGAGCGCTTTCGCGCGGAGGCCACCAGCCTTGCCAAGCTGAACCACCCGAACATCACGACGCTGTACGCGCTGTTCAAGGACGCCGATACCTTGTGCATGGTGATGGAGCTCGTTCATGGCCACACACTTGAGACCGTCCTGCAGCGCATCGGCCAGTTCACCGTGCGGGACAGTCTCGCGGTGATCATCCAGGCCATCATGGGTCTGCGCTACGCGCACAAGATGGGCGTGATTCACCGCGATATCAAACCATCGAACCTGATGTTGACGGACAGCRGCACGCTGAAGATCATGGATTTTGGCATCGCGCGCATTCAGGGTTCGCAACGCCTCACGCAACAAGGCGACATCGTCGGCACCCTGGCCTACGCGTCTCCCGAGCAATTGCGCGGCCATGAGGGCGACGGCAGAAGCGACCTGTATGGCCTTGCGACCGTCCTGTACGAACTGATCTCCGGGCGGCTGCCTTTCAACGCCACCAGCGACTATGAATTGATCCGCGCGCAGGTGGAAACGCTGCCTCCGCCTTTGGCCTCGCTATGCCGGGATCTCGACCCGGGCGTTGAAAGGGCGCTGATGCGGGCGCTTGCCAAAGCCCCCGAAGAACGGTTCGACTCGGTAGAGGACTTTGGCCGTGCCCTGGGGGCTGCTTCGCTACTTGCTGATGCGCCTGATATCGTCAGCGAAGGCGTGCTTCAGAGGTTCAATGCGCCCGATCTCAAGACCACCCGCGTCGAGAGCGTGAGCTCAAGCATCGACACAAGCGTCAACCCAAGCGTAAACACAAGCCTGAACGCGGGAGCCCAACTGCGCGTCGATGAGGATGTCGCTCGACACGCTGGGCCACATCCCGCACCGCCGACAACTGCGGACGAATCGCATTCCCGGCAGGTTGAGCAGGCTCCAACCCGCAGCACGGCGGTCAGGCCGGAGCCGGTGCGACCGGGGCCGCGGCTTCGCGTTGCGGGTCTGGGCGCGGCTGCCGCCGGGCTCGTCGTAGGTGCCGGAATACTGTTGATGGCATTGACCCGGCATCCGCAGCCGACGCCCCCGGCACCCCCGCCGGCGTCGAATGTGCCGCCGCAGGTGTCCGTGGCTGAGCCACCCGTGCAGGAACAGCCGATCGATCTTCCGCCGATCGCGCTGATCCCGAAGCCTTCTTCCCCCCCGGCAGGGCCGGGTGGGGGTAATCCCGCGTCGCCGCGGGCCAAGCCAGACCTTGAGGGAACCGTGGCCCAGGTGCTGGATTCGGGAGCGCTGATCGTCGGCGGGAAAATTGTCAATCTTTCCTCCATACGCGGCGAAGACGGAAAGCCTGCCCAGGCCATGCAGCGCTATCTCAAGGGTAAGGGCAACCAGCTCCAGTGTTTCGCCAAAGACAAGGCCTTTCAGTGCTTCGCGGATGGAGAAGACATTGGCGAGCACGCTCTCCGAAACGGCTGGGCTCGCGCAAGGGACGGCGCGCCGGCGCAATATGCCACTGCCGAGCAGGACGCGCGACGCGCGCACGTCGGTGTCTGGGCAATGTAGTCAAGGGGGGGGCGATTCCGCCTGACTGTCAAAGGATAAACGCAATGAACAAATGGACTCTAGCAATTGCCTGCACGGCAACCGCAAGTGCGGTTCTTGCGGGGTGTGCGCAGGGCGATTCGACAGGCATGAACAAGACCACTTCGGGTGCGCTGATTGGTGCTGGCACGGGTGCTGCGCTTGGCGGGATCTTTAGCCATGGCAATGCGGGCGCAATAGTCGCGGGAGGCATGGCCGGCGCCCTGCTTGGCGGCATCATCGGCAGAGAGATGGATGAGCGAGACCGCGAAGCCCGCCAGGCCGCATTGAAGCAAACCTTGCAGACCGCGGAGAACAACCAGCCAAGGACCTGGCGTAACCCGAAGACGGGGAATTCCGGCACCATCAAGCCGCTCAGCGGATACACGAAGTCCGCAAGCGCGCAAACGTGCCGGAACTTCACGGAGACTTACGTAAAGGAGGGGAAGTCTTACGAACAGACTTCGCGCGCGTGCCGGAATGCAAAGGGAGAGTGGGAGCTGGCCACCCAATAGTGTCTTTCGGGATCGAATTTCATGGAACGGTGCGCGCCCTCCTCGCCGTGGTGCCTGGTTCTGGCAATTGGGGCGATCGGCATCTGGGTTCTAAGCGCAGCCGCAGAGCGCGGCGGGTCGCCCGATGACTTCGCCGGCGATATCAAAGCTGTGGGCGCACAAAGACACGCAAATCCCGGCCACGGAAAGGACAAGAGCCATGACGGGATGCTTCGCAGCGGCACGGCATTCTTTGTGGCGCAGTCCGGAGAGATGCTCACCAGCGCGCACGTCGTGCGCGGCTGCCGGCAGATCGATGTCTGGCCAGCCGACCTGAAGAGCGTGCCCGCATCAGTTGTGGCCATCGACGAGCAGCGAGATCTGGCGCTGCTCGCAACGAACCGTCCAGTGGAAATGGTGGCGCGGCCCATTGCCAAATCCGTCCGCCGGGGCGCGCCGGTCTATACGATCGGCTTCGGCCTCACGCCATCGACGCCGCTTGTGCCTGTCATGACGCGAGGGTCCGTGCGCGGCATTGTGCAGCCTGAGGGCCATCGGCTTCTGGTGCTGCGCGCTGCGCTGCATGAGGGCAATAGCGGAGGGCCGGTTGTCGACGCGCAGGGTGAGTTGCTCGGCATGGTCGTGGGACGGTACACGGACAAGYCTGAACTCAGCGTCGCGGTTCCAGCGCAGGACCTTGCACAGTTCCTCCACTCAATGTCCATCGCGCCGGCGCCGCCCGCGCTTCAGGCTCCGGAGCTGAAGCCCGGCACAAGGCTCAGGCAGATTTCGGCTCTCGTTCAATGCGCCGAGTAGATGCCCTGGGAAATGCCCTCGGAGAGGCATGGCGAATGCCGTAGCATACCTATAATGAATGGCGAGGATTGTGGCGATGCACAGCACGAGCGTGGAAGCGCGCAAGTACCTGGAGTTTCAAAATGGCAAATGTCACGCGTTTCGCTTTCGGTACGCACCGGTTGATCCCCCTGTTAATCGCGGCGCTTTCCATCCTCGCTGCCTGGCCGTCCGCCCGTGCAGGCGAACTCTTAATGAGGGAACAGGACATTAGCGTTGAGTCGATCACCAATGCCTTGACTCCGCAGGATGCGGATGACCGGAACGAGACACTCGGCATCGTGCACCGTGATGTCCCCGCGACGCAGGAACTCGGCAGCGCGGCGAAAAGTCCGTCCGCGCAGTTGCTGATCACATTCAACAGCAATTCTTCGAGGCTGACCGCAAGTGCCCGTGCGGCGCTCGGCAAGGTCGCCCGCGGGCTGCAATCGGCAAGGCTCTCCTCATACAAGTTTCGTATCGAAGGGCATGCGGACCCGCGCGGCCCGGCGGATGCCAACCTGAAGCTTTCCGAGAGCCGCGCCGCGGCGGTGGCGGAATACCTGACGCTGGAGGGCGGCATAGCCGCGGACCGTCTGACGCCGGTGGGCAAAGGCGCTACCGAGCCACTGAATATGCAGAACCCCACCGCCCCCGAGAATCGTCGTGTGACCATCGTCACGGTGAAGGAATAGTCGCTGCATGTGGGCTCACGCTGTCGCTGAGCGGCGACTGCGCCGACTTTGCCGAGGCCGGCGGGGATCCAGCCATCGCGGGTGATGGGGCAGGGCGGTCGTGGGACAGCCGGGCAGCAGACGTACCGCGCATCGCCTAGTCTTGCGTTGTGGTAACAGCCAGGAGAGTGCTATGAACGAAGAGACCTTCAACCTCAGCATTCGCAAGTTCCTCAAGGTCGTCGGCGTGAGCTCGCAGCGGGAAATCGAGCAAGCGGTATCCAGCGCGCTCGCGGCCGGCACCGTCACCGGCACGGAGCGTTTGCCGGTCGTGGTTACGTTGGAACTGGCGGCTTTGCAAGTCAAGGTTCAGTTTGACGGCGAGATTCAGCTTGAGTGACGCCGGCTGTCCTCCGACGCTTTCGCTGATCGCAAGTGGCTAAAGGGGCTCCCACAAGAATTTCCCAGAAAAAGCTTGCAAGCTTAGTGGGAAACCCTTAGTATTCGGTCC
>NZ_JBFTNE010000150.1:0-13412 GCF_056397325.1 Cupriavidus sp. 05N39 | reverse complement strand
CTCCTCGCCTTCCAGGCTGCCACCGCCCAGACGGCCAGCGCGCCGGCTTCGCCCGCGACCGCCCAGGCCAATGCGGCGTGGCTGCAGGCGCTGCCCTTCGGCGACCGGCAGGATTTCGAGGATGCCCATCGCGGCCTGGTGGCACGCTTCCCCGAAGCCACCATCCGCACCGCGGATGGCCGGGTGGCGTGGGACTTCAACGCCTATGCCTTCGAGCGCGCCGATGCCGCGCCGCCTACGGTCAACCCCAGCCTGTGGCGGCTCGCGCAGCTCAACAACGAAGCGGGCCTGTTCAAGGTCACTGACCGCATCTACCAGGTGCGCGGGGCCGACCTCTCGAACATGAACATCATCGAGGGCGACACCGGCATCATCGTGATGGACCCGCTGATCACCGCCGAGACCGCGAGCGCGGCCCTGGCGCTGTACTACGCGCACCGGCCCCGCAAGCCGGTCGTCGCCGTGATCTACACGCACAGCCATGCCGACCATTTCGGCGGCGCCAAGGGCATCGCCGACGAAGCCGACGTCAAGGCCGGCAAGGTGGCCGTGATCGCGCCGGCCGGCTTCATGGAAGAAGCCGTCAGCGAAAACGTGCTGGCAGGCAACGCCATGAGCCGGCGCGCGCAGTACATGTACGGCACCACCCTGCCCCGCAGCGCGACAGGGCAAGTCGACGCGGGACTGGGCAAGGCCACCTCGCGGGGCACGGTCACGCTGCTCGCACCCACCGACCTGATCGCCAAGACCATCGAGACGCGCCGCGTCGATGGCATCGACATCGAGTTCCAGCTCACGCCCGGCACCGAGGCGCCGGCCGAGATGAACCTCTACTTCCCGCAGATGCGCACCCTGTGCATCGCGGAGAACGCCGCCCGCACCCAGCACAACATCCTGACCATCCGTGGCGCGCAGGTACGCGACGCCAAGGCGTGGTCGTACTACATCGGCCAGGCACTGGCGCGCTATGGCGAGCGCAGCGACATCCTGATCGCGCAGCACCACTGGCCCACCTGGGGCCAGGCGCGCATCAACGAGTTCCTGTCGGACCAGCGCGATATGTACGCCTACCTGAACGACCAGACGCTGCGCCTGATGAACCATGGCATGACGCCCATGGACATTGCCGACACGCTGCGCAAGCTGCCCGAGCCGCTGGCCAGCAAATGGTATGCGCGCGACTACTACGGCTCCATCAGCCACAACGTGCGCGCCGTCTACCAGCGCTACCTGGGCTTCTACGACGGCAATCCCGCCCACCTGAACCCGCTGCCGCCGGTGCAGGGCGCGAAGAAGACGATTGAATGGATGGGCGGGCCGGACGCGGTCCTGGCCAAGGCGCGCGAGGCCTATGCCCGCGGCGAATACCGCTGGGTGGCGCAGATTGGCAATGAACTCGTCTTTGCCGACCCGTCCAACGCGGCGGCCCGCGCGCTGCAGGCCGATGCGCTGGAGCAGCTCGGCTACCAGACCGAGAACGCCACCTGGCGCAACGCCTACCTCACCGGCGCGCAGGAACTGCGCAACGGCGTCAAGCGGGGCGCGTCCGGCGGCACCACATCGCCCGACATGGTGCGCGCGCTGACCGTACCGTACTTCTTCGACTACCTTGCCGTACGCCTGAACGCCGACAAGGCCGCCGGCAAGGCCATGACGCTGAACTGGAACTTCACGGACCTGCGGCAGCGCTACGCCATGACCCTGCGCAACAGTGCGCTGACCTACCTGGCCGACACGCAACATCCGCGGCCCACGGCGTCGCTCACCCTGGACAAGGCCACGCTCGACCGCATCAGCCTCAGGCAACTGACGCTGCCGGAAGCGATCAGCAATGGCAGCATCCGCATTGACGGCGATCCCAAGGCGGTGGCGTCGCTGTTCGGCATGCTGGATAGTTTTGACGGGTACTTCAATATTGTCACGCCGCAGGCGGCGCCTTGAAGGCGCCGCAATCATGGAGAGACCGATGCCGATGCGTGTGACCTGCCCCCTCAGCGCGCTTCTCTTTTGCTGCGTCGCCGCATGCGCAACGCAAGCGCCGGTGGCGCCGGCCAAGCCGGAAACGCCGGCTCCCGCGGCGAATATGCCTGGCTCCGACCGGGATGCGAATGGCTGCATCCCCTCGGCCGGATACGCCTGGTGCACGCGCACCAGGCAATGTGTGCGTCCGGGCGAGCTGGCCCAGAAACAGGGCTTTAAGCTCACCCTGGAATCATTCGACGGCTACTGCGCCAACCCGGAGCAATAGAAGTCTGCCTGCGCGCCGGCGAAAGCTCGCCTCGGCAAACCCGTAATTTCCGGATCGCTATTTCCCCAATCCCTCCTCGAAGAACTGCAGCAGCGCCTGCACCCGTGCCGTACGCCCACGCCGCGTCGGCACCAGCAAAGTCACCGGGGCGCTGTCGAACTCCCAGTCGGCAAGCACGCGGACCAGCGAGCCGCGCGCCACCGCCTCCGCCGTATCCCATTCCGAGCGCAGCACTAGGCCCAGCCCTTGTTCCGCCCACTGGCGGGCGACGCTGCCATCGTTGGTGGTAAAGGCCGGCACGACCCGCAGCGTCTCGCGTGCCGGGGGCCGGCGCGCGGCGCCCGGACCCGGCCGGCGAAAGCGCCACAGCGTCACGTCCTCGTCGTTCTCGCGAATGCAGATGCAGGCGTGTTCCAGCAAGTCGCGCGGCTCGGCGGGCGTACCATGCGCGCGCAGGTAAGCCGGGCTTGCGCACAGCCAGCGCGCATTCGGCGCCAGCGTGCGGGCGATCCAGGATGAGTCCCGTACCGCGCCGATATGGATCACCGCGTCAGAGTCATGGCGGTCGGGCCAGGGCGTTTCCCGAAGGTCCAGTTGCAGGCGCAAGCCGGGATGGCGCTGCGCGAAACGCGCTAGCAGCGGGGCCACGTGGTGCCGCCCGTAGCCAAAGGGGGCGGCGATGCGCAGCGTACCGGTCAGGCGGCTGTCCTCCCGGCGAAAAGACTCTGGCAACGCCTCGAGCTGCGCCAGCAGCGCCGCGCCCTCCTGGGCAAACCGCTCCCCTTCCGGCGTGAGGCTCAGGCGCCTTGCGGTCCGCGTGGCGAGCGCCAGGCCCAGGGTAGCTTCGAGCTTGCGCAGGCGCATCGACAGCGCCGGTGGTGTCACGTTGAGCGCGCGCGCGGCGGCGCTCAGGGACGGCGCTTGCGCCAGCGCTTCGACCAGCCGCAGGTCCTCGATCTGGATCATTCACTTCAGCTTAACGATTGATGTTCCGGTATTTAACCACGAGCCGCATACTCCTTCCTACACTGAGGGCCTGTCACGACTGCCGATTGCCGATTGCCGCTGACAACCACCCCACTCACGTAAAAGGCCCCCATGGATACCCCGGACCGTTCTCCCTCCCCTGCCTGGCCCCGCGCCGTCCTGTTCGACCTGCTCACTGCCTTGCTGGATTCCTGGACTATCTGGAACGCCGCCGCCGAATCGGAGGCGCAAGGCAGGGCGTGGCGGGCGGAGTACCTGAAGCGGACCTATGGTTGCGGCGCCTACGTCAGCTATGAGCAACTGGTGCGGGAGKCAGCCCGACATGTCGGCCTGCCCGCCAGCGCGCCGGATGCGCTCGAGGCCGGCTGGGATGCGCTCCCGGCATGGGATGGCGCGCGCGAACTGCTGCGGGCGCTGCGGCCGCATTGCCGCCTGGCGGTGGTGACCAACTGCTCCGAACGCCTGGGACGCCGTGCCGCTGCCCTGCTGGATATCGACTGGGATGTGGTCGTCACCTCCGAGGAAGCCGGCTTCTACAAGCCGGATCCACGCCCGTATCAACTGGCGCTGAAGCAGCTCGGCGTGCCGGCCGCGGATGCCGCCTTCATCGCGGGCTCGGGCTATGACATGTTCGGGACCTCGGCCGTGGGCTTGCGCACCTACTGGCATAACCGGGTGGGCCTGGCCCTGCCCGCGGGCGCGCCGGCGCCCGACGCCGAGTTCGCGACGCTGGAGCCGGCGCTGCCATGGCTGCGGTCCTTTCACGCTGCAACTTGCTAGGGAGCGCCCGCCATGCTCGGCATTTCAACTCCTCTTGGCCGCCGCCTGCTGGCGGCAGCCACCCTGGCCCTGGCCGCGCAGGCCATGGCACAAAGTCCGGCGTTTCCCGCGCGGCCCATCACGCTGGTGGTGCCGTTCCCGGCCGGGGGACCCAGTGACGCGCTCGCGCGGGGCTTTGCCAGGCAAATGGGCGATCAGCTCGGCCAGCCCATGGTCATCGAGAATCTCGCCGGCGCGGGCGGCACCATTGGCCTTGCCAAGCTGGCGAAGGCCGCGCCCGACGGCTACACGCTGGGCTTCGGCACGATCGGCACCCATGTCGCCAATGTGGCCTTGTACAAGAAGCTGCCCTACGACCCGGTCGCGGACTTCAAGCCCATCGGGCTCGCCGGATCGGCGCCGATGCTGCTGGTCGCGCGGGCGGACCTGCCAGCCGGCAACCTGCGGGAGTTCGACGCATGGCTGCAAACCCATGCGGCCACGGCATCGTACGGCAGCGCCGGCCTGGGCTCGGTCTCGCACTATGGCTGCGTGCTGCTGCTCGCGGCACTGAAGAAGAATGCCACCCATGTTCCCTATAAGGGCGTGGCGCCGGCCGTCAGCGACCTGATGGGCGGCCAGACCGACTTCATGTGCGACCAGACGACCACCGCGCTGCCGCAACTTGCCGGCGGCAAGATCAAGGTGCTGGCGGTGCTGTCCGGCGAGCGCCTGAAACAATTGCCCGGCACGGGTACCGCCAGGGAGGCTGGCTATCCTCTCGACGTGCGCTCCTGGAACGCCATCTTTGCGCCCAAGGGCACGCCCGACAGCGTTGTCACCCGGCTCACCGCGGCCATGGCCGGTGCCGCGGCCGATCCGCAGTTGCGCCGCCAGATGCAGGCGGTGGGCGTCGACGTCCCGGCCCAGGGCGGCACAGCGCCTGCCGTGGTGTCGAACCTGATTTCGCGCGGCCTGCGCGACGATGTGCCGGCGCTCAAGGCCAGAGGCCAGCTCCTGGACTAACCACCTCTAAAGACCCCAAGACGATATGCCTATTTCCTCCGACACGCTCGCGAGCCTGGAAACGCCGGCAGCGGTGATCGACCTCGCCCGCATGCAGCACAATATCCAGCGCATGCAGGCACGCATGAATGCGCTTGGCGTGCGCTTCCGCCCGCACGCCAAAACCAGCAAATGCTCGCCCGTGGTGCAGGCGCAAATCGCGGCCGGCGCGCGCGGTATTACCGTTTCCACCCTCAAGGAAGCCGCGCATTTCTTTGCCGATGGCGTCACCGACATCCTCTACGGTGTCGGCATGGTGCCGGGCAAGCTGCCCCAGGCCCTGGCCCTGCGCCGCCAGGGCTGCGACCTGAAGATCGTCACCGATAGCGTGGCGTCCGCCGAGGCCATCGTCGCATTCGGCGCCGAACACAAGGAAACGTTCGAGGTCTGGATCGAGATCGACACCGATGGCCACCGCTCCGGCATCCGCCCCGGCGAAGCGGCGCTGCTCGCAGTCGGCCGCGTGCTGCACGAAGGCGGCGCCCGCCTGGGCGGCGTGATGACGCACGCCGGCTCCAGCTACGACCTGGACACGCCCGAAGCCCTGGCCGCGATGGCGGAACAAGAGCGGGCCGGCTGCGTCAGCGCGGCCAGCCGGCTGCGCGAAGCCGGCCTGCCTTGCCCGGTTGTCAGCGTGGGCTCGACCCCCACGGCGCTTTCCGCAACCGGCCTGGCAGGCGTCACCGAGGTGCGCGCGGGCGTCTATGTGTTCTTCGACCTGGTCATGCGCAATGTCGGTGTGTGTACGACGGAAGACGTGGCGCTGAGCGTGCKGACCACCGTGATCGGGCACCAGGCGGACAAGGGCTGGGCCATCGTGGACGCGGGATGGATGGCCATGAGCCGCGACCGCGGCACCCAGAAGCAGAAGTGCGATTTCGGCTACGGCCAGGTCTGCGGCATCGACGGCGCCGTGCTGCCGGGGTACGTGCTCAGCGGCGCCAACCAGGAACATGGCATTCTCTCGCGGGAAGGCTCTCCGGAGCCCGACATCGCAACGCGCTTCCCCATCGGCACGCTGCTGCGCATCCTGCCCAATCATGCCTGCGCGACAGGGGCGCAATTTCCTGAATATCACGCGCTCGCGCAAGACGGCGAGCTCGCCACCTGGAGCCGGTTTCATGGATGGTAATCAGAATCACGCAGTCCAGACCGCACAGACTGTGCAGACGGTCTCGCCCGCCGGACTCTCCGCGCCGGGCGGACACTACAGCCACGCAACGGTCGCCAATGGCTTTGTCTTTGTGTCCGGCCAGCTTCCGGTCACGCCTGACGGGCAAAAGCTCTCCGGCGCCCCCTTCGACGAGCAGGCGCGGCAGGTGCTGGCAAACGTGGAGGCGGCGCTGGTCGCCGCCGGGAGCGGTATCGCCGGACTGGTCCAGGTCCGCGTCTATGTGGACAGCATCGAGAACTGGCCGGTCTTCAACGCCATCTACGCGGCATGGGCGGGCAACGCGCGCCCGGCGCGGGCGATCGTGCCGACCGGTCCGCTGCATTTCGGGCTGAAGGTCGAAGTGGAGGCCACGGCGGTTGTCCTTCCGGCCGCATGACACCGCTGCGCTGAACCAAGCGGCCGCAAGCGCTAACACGCTGCCATGCGCGGCCGATCAATGACTACAATGCAAGGCAGCCATTCGACAGCAACACGCTCCGCTCACGACCCCATGTGACGCGGCCGGCAAAGGCTGGGAGAGCCGCATGAGCAACGATCCGAAGCACTTCAGGCCACTGGACCCGGGAAGGGTCAACATGATGGATGCGCTTGAAGTGCAGTACTGGTGCACGGAGCTTAACTGTACGCAGTCCGAACTCCGGGAGGCCGTGGCAAACACAGGCGATCACATTTCCGCTGTCCGGGCCCGCCTGGAGGCGTTGTACCCGGACAAGCGGCACGGATAGCGCATCCGCCTCCATACAGGTCCCGCCGTCAGCCAAGCTGCGGCTGCGTGGCGGCAAAGCTGGGCCGCTCGCGCATGACCGCCTGCGCGCGCCGCACGTTGGGGCACTTCTCCAGCAGCTCGGCCCCTTCAGGGAACATGCCGACATAGGTCAGGATCGGCGCGAGGAACAGGTCCGCCATCGACAGCGCCGTGCCAGCCAGGTAGTCGCGATCGCCGTATGCGTCCTCCAGCGCCTGGAGTTGCGCGGCGATCTCCGGCAGCGCCGCATCGATCATCGCGCGATCGGGCTGGCCGTTCTCTCCCTTTGGAAAGAGGTACTGCAGGACGTAGCGGCGGACCATCGTGTCGTAGGCATGGCAGTTGATCAGGCTGATCCACTGCTCGCAGCGCGCACGGGAGACGGGGCCGGATTTTTCAAGCAGGCTCGGTCCGTCAAAGGCTTCCTCGATATAGCCCAGGATCGCGCGCGTTTCGTAGAACGCGATCGGTCCGTCGGTCAGCACCGGAATGCGCCCGAACGGATTGTGCGCGAGCACCTCCGGCGAATGCGGCGGCACCGGCTTCAGCGTGTAAGCCACGCCTTTTTCCTCAAGCGCCATGCGCACCGTGCGGCAGTAGCTGCTGCGCGGATCGCCGATCACGGTCACGGTGCCGGCGCTGCCCGCCGGATCGAGGTAGTCGCTGAGGCGATTGAACACCGATTGCCATCCCCCCATATGCGAGTCGCGCTCGCGCGCTTCCGGGAAGCCGCTGTGGCGCATGTGCAGACGGGTGCCGCCCTCCTTCTCCGTCAGCGTGACTTCGATCAGCGTCTTGATCTCCCGCGGAATTTCGCCGGATTCCCAAGTCCAGGTATAGGCGAGGAAGTCAGCGCGGTCGATCGCCTGGTACTCGCCGCCCACGATGTGCTTCGCGCCATCGCGCCCGCCCATCACGATGCGGTACTTGCCGCCGACGCGTGCGTCGGCGCTGGCTTCCAGCACGCTCATGCCGCGCGGGCAATGCCACGCGGCCAGCGCGGCCTGGCTGGTAAATGCATCGAAGACCTTCTCGCGCGGGGCGCGGATGAAGCGTTCCATTTCCAGGTGGAAGGTAGCGGCTTGGGTCATGATTTTTTCCCTCGGGATTTGCTTTCGCTGCGGGCGCCTTCGGTGACGCCCGCCGCATGGGTGCGTTCGACGAACTCAACGAGGCGATCCAGGTTGCCTTCCCAATGGCGCCGGTAAGTACCCAGCCAGTCATGCGCGTCGCGCAACGCATCGGCCCGCAGGTGGCAGATGCGCCAGCGCGCGTTGACTTCGCGTTCGATCAGTCCGGCTTCCGCAAGCACGCGCAGGTGCTTCGAAATCGCCGGAGCGGACATCTCGAACGGACGCGCCAGCTCGCTTACCGGCGCCTCCCCTTCGGCCAGGCGCGCCAGGATCGCACGGCGGGTCGGGTCAGCCAGGGCGGCAAAGATGGGGGTGAGCGGGTCGATGGAGGATGGCATGGGCTCATTTAACCAACAGGTTAAATGAAAGTCAAGGCGGAAAATCACGGACGCCGCGCGATTTGGGCTGATGGAATAAATCCCCCGCCCGGTGCGTTTACCGTGAGGGCAAGGGAGGCGCGACAGATGCGACATGTGCATTTGCGTGCGCATGCGCTATGCTGCACGGATGTCCCCGATAAACACGACCCGCGCAGACGCTGGAGAATGGTCATGCAATATCGCTTAGTCAGATGGATGGCCGCCGCCGCCGCCGCGTTCGCGCTGTGTGCCTGCGCGACCCTGAATCCCGTGCAGACCGCGCAAAATATGATCGGCAGTCCGCAAAGTACCGTGCGCGACACGTTCGGCGCACCCACCGAGACCTATCAGCTCGCCGGGGGCACCAGCCGTTGGATCTACTCCAAGCAGCCGCTCGGATTCGAGGTCTACGCCGCGGATTTCGACGCAAGCGGAAACCTTTCCAACTTCCGCCAGATGCTGACCGAGAAGGAGATCTACGAGGCACGGCCCGGTGTCTGGACCAAGCGCGACGTGGCCGAGCGCTTTGGCATGCCGCGCGAGCCGGTCCAGTATTACCCCCTCATGAAGCGCGAGGCATGGTCGTACCGGCTCTATACAAACGGCTACATGCCGGCCCACTTCAGCGCCTATTTTGACGACCGCGGTGTACTGGACCGCACCATGATCATCCTCGACATGATCGGCGGCGACAGCCGTGACGCCAGCAAGTAAGGCCATTGGCATCCGGCGCGACGGCGCCGGAATCGCCGTTCAGCCGCCAAACACGGCAATACACTCCACCTCCACCCTGGCGCCGAGCGCCAGTCCGTTGGCGCCGAGCGCGCTGCGCGCCGGATACGGTTCCTCGAAAAACTCCTTGTAGACCTCGTTGAACACCTGCCACTCGCCGATATCGGCCAGCATGATGGTGCATTTGGCCACATGCTTTAGCGACAGGCCGTGCGCTTCGAGCGTGATGCGGATATTCATCAGCGCCCGCCTGGCTTCTTCGCGGATGCCGCCCGGCACAAGGCGGGTGGTGCCGGGCACGATGCCCATCTGCCCGGAGAGGTACAACAGCTCGCCAACCCGCACGCACTCGGAGAAAGGCAGCCCTGCGGGCAGAATCTTGCCGGAGTTCAGGAATTCCATATTGCGCCCCGCATCAGTAAGATCTTCGAACGCCACATCCCGGATCGCCCGGTGGCGGCCTCGCGGTTTTCAAGTCTAGGAGAACGGATCCGGGATCGTGCTTATTTGCAGGGTTTGCCTGATAGTTGGTGCCGCAGCCGGCCCTCGCCCCCCGCTTGAGCCGGCCAGCCGTACCGAGCACCAGGAGCCGCAGGAAAACATGAAATTCGTCGTTGCAACCTATGGAACGGAAGGCGATACCCGCCCGCTGGCGGCACTGTGCCGCGCCCTGATGGACGCCGGCCACGAAACCCGGCTGCTCGCCGATGAAGCCACCCTGGGCACCGCCCGGTCCCTTGGCGTCCCGACAACCGCGCTGGCGGGAGACATCAAGGGAACCCTGCAGCCCGAGAACGCGATCGCCAGCGTCGTTGCCGGGAACAGCGGGCTCACCAGCACCGCGAGCGCGCTGGCGGGCATTGCCAATGCCAACGCCGAGGCCTGGCTGCGGGCGATCGTGGCGGCGGGCGAGGGCTGCGATGCCATCATCGTCTCGGCGCTGGCCGCCTTTGTCGGCTTGTCGGCGGCAGAACATCTCGGCGTAAAGGCCATCGGCACCGGGCTCATCCCGATCACGCCTACGGCGGCATTCGCTTCGCCCTTCCTGCCGCCGAACCGGGTGCCGGGCCTGCTCAACCGCGCGAGCCATCACTTCGTCAACGGGCTGCTGTGGCGCGCGTTCCGCAAGCAGACCAACGCGGCGCGCGCGGCCGTATGCGGGCTGCCGCCACGGCGGGAACTCTGGACCCGGCACCCGATGCTGTACGGGATATCGCCCAGCCTGCTGCCCCGCCCCGGCGACTGGCCCGGCAACACGCATGTCTGCGGGCAATGGATCCCGCCGTCGCCGGACTGGTCCGCGCCGCAGTCGTTACGCGACTTCCTCGCGGCCGGGGAGGCACCGATCTACATCGGCTTTGGCAGCATGGCGGGTTTTGACCGGCAGAAAACGCTGGAAGCGATGATCGCCGCCGCCGCGGGCCGCCGGGCGTTGTTCTATCCGGGCTGGAGTGGTGCGGACGCCACCGTGCTGCCGGCGAATTTTCATGTCATGGGCGACACACCCCATGACTGGCTGTTTCCCAGGACCTCGCTGGTCATCCATCATGGCGGCTCCGGCACAACCCATTCCGCGGCGCGGGCCGGCGTGCCATCGGTGGTGGTGCCGTTCGCGGGCGACCAGTTCTTCTGGGCCGACCGGCTCAGGCGCGCAGGCATTGCCGCCGGCGCCGTGAACGGAAAGCACCTGCAAGCCGCTGCGCTGGCGCGTGGCATCGCGTTTGCCGAGAGCACCGAAGCGCGTTCCCGTGCCCAGGCACTAGGTGCCAGCATGCGGGAGGAAAACGGCGTGGCCGGTGCGGTTTCCGCTATTGAGCACATCATGTCCCATTGAGCCGCGACCGCAGAATCAGAGCCCTCGGAAGCCCCAACATTCGATCTTCGAGGACCGCGAATAACAGCTGCCGCCCGAATGAGCTTCGGTGTAGCCGTGTGGAGCGCCCCCAAGGGCGGGCCACACCCCAGCGCGATGCGAAGCGAGCCGTACCCCGGTGTACCTTTTTTGCCTACTTTTTTGGCAAGACAAAAAAGTAGGTCGCCGCCCCGCAGGGGTGGTGAAACCGCCTTTGACTTTAAGCCTTTGAAGTTGACCTTGAAGTCAAACATCTCAGCATGCCGGCAGGCGCCGCGGATGTGAGAGTGCTCTCCATCAACTACAACCACGCGTGGTAGTGAGCCGACACCCTTTCTGTGAACACCAATAAGTTCATGGGCGAACTAGCAGGCATGCTCGACACATTCAGGCCTGATTTCAATATCGTGACGCCGTAATCCGCGCTGAATGACCAGGCCATGGCCAGGGCCCGGTCAGTTAGCCGGGCATGGCCTGCTCTTCCAGGGTGGCCGAAGTGGCACCGGGACGGTGGTGGCGCCACGCCGCCAGCTCGCCCGCCCCCAACGGCGCGGCGAACAGATAGCCTTGCGCCCAATGCACGCCGTGCTGTCGCAGGTAGGCGGCCTGCTCCTCGTTCTCGATCCCCTCGGCGGTCAGGTCCAGATGCAGCCGCTGGCCCAGGCTGATGATGGTGTCGAGCACCACGGCATTGACGGAGTCCGTCCCAATGCCCATGACGAACGAGCGATCGATCTTGAGGAAATCGGCGTGGAGCTGTTCAAGGTAGGACAGCGAACTCTGTCCCGTGCCGAAATCATCGAGCGCCCAGAGCACGCCCCGCGAACGCAGCCGCTCGATGTTGCGTTGCACCTGCTCGTCATTCGGCAGCGCTTCGCGTTCGGTGACTTCCAGGACCAGCAGCGGGCCGCCGGGGCCGAACTTGCCCAGGAGTCGCTGCACATCATCGACGAATCCGGGGGTCGCCAGGTGGGAAGCGCTGACGTTGACGCCGATGTGGTCGCGCGGTCCCAGTCCCAGGCGCGGCAAGTCGGCGGCCACCAGGTCGAAGATATGCCGCGTCAGGTCGCCGATGAGGCCATTGTCTTCCGCCAGCGGGATAAAGATGTCCGGCCGGATATGGCCCTGGCCCGGCCGGTGCCAGCGCACGAGGGCCTCGAGCCCGCTGCACTCTCCCGTGGCCAGCCGGATGACCGGCTGGTAGACCATGTGAAATTCGCGCTGTCGCATGCCGCGGTAGATCTCGTTGACCAGGGACAGCCGGCGCCGGCAGAACAGATGCGCCAGGTATCCTGAGAGCAGCGCCGCCAGTACCAGGAACGGTGCGTAGTGACGCCACAGCTCATGGCGGTAAGCGGTGATGAGCGCAGGGGCCACCGCGACGCGCACCTCGATGGGAAAGACGGCGGACCTGGCCAGTTTCATGCTGTTCCGGTAGCGCGGGCCGGTCGGCGTCGTCAACGGCGCGCCGGTCGGCAACTGGCGTAGCGAGTCGCTGAGCAGGATCTGGACCTGGAACTGGCCGCGGTACGAGGCGGCCGCCTGGATGTCCAGCAGGTACTGCCCGTCAATGACAGCCAGCACGCCCGAACCGTCGCCAATACCGTGCGAGACGATAACCGCGGGCCGGTCCGGGACCATGGAGGTGCCAGCGCTCGGGGTGATCCGCTGCCCTGGCGGCAAGCTGGTCATCGCGTCGAATGCCAGGGCGAGGGGGATGTCGTTGAGTTTGCCCAGGACCGGAGAGCAGTAGAGTTTCTCTTGATGGACCAGGATGAGCGAGCGGAAATACGGACTCAGGGTGCTCGTCCGCGTGAGTTCGCCGATCACCTCCTGGCATGGCTTGCCGAGCAGCGCCATGGATTTGTCGACATTGGCGGTGACCACCCTGAGGATGTTGTCCATCTGCTTCTGGATCGCCACCGCCGTGACCAACGCTTCGCCGTCGGCGCGTTGCCTTCCCTGCAAGAACACCAGCGGCACCATGACGAGCGCGGGAATCAGCATGGCTGCCAGCACGATTGCCAGGTGCCAGTATTGCTCACGCCGAGGCTTGATGATCTGCACGTCCGAGGCTCCTGCGCGTGACGTGCATCCGGGAGGCCAATTCCAGGGACCCCATGCCCGGTGACGTGTTCGCGCTACGGTGTTATTGATGTGTACTCGTCCAGGGCGGTTTCCTGATGTTTTTGCGCTTGCCGCGCGCGCTTTGCCCTTGCGGATTAGCGCAAAAGGAAGAAAGCCGAGTCATGTACTGCAGGCGTTCAACCCTCGCTGACCTTGCGCGAGCGCCAGTGCCCGTCGCTCTGCTTGCAGAACCAGCCGGTCCAGTTGTCTTCCTGATCCCCGCGCTTGAGC